>CAYHAJ010000097.1:0-2639 GCA_964354535.1 uncultured Pirellulales bacterium | reverse complement strand
TGATCCTGCTGAAGGAGTTCATGGACTGGACCAAGGAACAGGCGGTGTGGGCCTACCGTTTTCACTTTGACGTTCACTACGCCTTGAATCTCGAACCGGTGGCCCACGATCTGGGCGTGCGGACCCTGGAGCGCTATCTGCAACGGTTCGAGGAGGACGAACTGGCCCAGTGGGTGATGCACGAGGTGACCACCGGCTTGGTCGAGGTGCTGGGAACCCGGATCGACCCGCAGCGGCTGGATTCCACGCACGTGTTCAGCGCCATGGCCCAGTTGGGCCGCACCCGGCTGAGGGGCGTGGCGCTCAAGCGGTTCCTGACGCAGGTCAAACGGCACGATCCGGCGGCGTATGCGGCCCTGCCCGAGGAACTGCGGCAGCGGTACGCTCCCAGCGAGCACCCGTTGTTGGGGGCGGTCGGCCCAGACGGCCCGTCGCGGCGGTTGCTGCGGCAGGAAGTGGCCGAAGACCTCTATCAATTGCTCCGCCAGTTCGCCGACCAGCCGGCCCATGCGAACCGCAGCAGCTCCCAGGCGATGGACCGGATCTTTCAGGAGCAATGCGAGGTCCACGAGGAAAAGGTGCTCGTCAAAGACAAGACCGGCAACCCCGTGAGGCAGAACCCCTCCGATCCGGAGGCCAGCTACGACGGGCATAAAGGGCCGGGCTATCAGGCCCAGATCGCCGAGACCTGCCCTCCGGACAACGAGGCGCAGTTGATTACCTGCGTCCTGCCCCAGACGGCGGCGGTGCCGGACGAGGAGGCGGTGGCGCCGGTGCTGGCGGACCTGCAGGCGTCGGGCCTGCTGCCCGAGCAGATGCTGGGGGACACCCATTACCCCAGCGATGAAAATGTCCAACTGGCCGAAAGCTATGGCGTGGAACTGGTCGGCCCGGTGCCGGGGGCCGAACCGGTCCAGCGACCGGAGGATCTGACGCTCGACGACTTCGTCATCGACGAAGCGACCGAGCAAGTGACCTGCTGTCCGGACGGTCAGACGCCGGTGCGTTCGGTTCATCACCCGGCCAGCGGCCGGACCCACACGACGATGCCCGCGGCCGTATGTGAACGGTGTGCCTACCGGAATCAGTGCCCCGTCCAAGCGGCTCCCGACGGTTATCATCTGGAGCACACGGCCAAACAACGGCGGGTGGCAGGCCGGCGACGAGAACAACAGACGGAGGTCTTTCGGGAACGCTATCGCCGCCGCAGTGGCATCGAGAGCACCCACCGTGCTCTCAAACGCCGCCTGGGCCTGGGCCGCTTGCGGGTGCGGGGGCGCCGGCGGGTGTTCCAGGCCCTCTACCTCAAGATCGCGGGTTGGAACATCCTGCGGGCCGCGGTCTGCGCGAAGATGCGAGATTTCGTGCGGGCCAAGGCCCAAACGGCCGTTTTGGGGCTCTCGACGGCGCTCCGGACAACGTTCCACGCCTGCGGTAACGTGCTTGAGAGTCTGTCTGGAGGAATTCTGGCTTTCCACGGCCTGTTTCCTGACGAGCCGGGCTTCACGCACGCCGCGTGAAGCCGACTTTTGTCGCGGGCGTCATTGTGGGCCTATTTACCTTCATTTTTTGGCCCTAAAATGCGGGGGGTTTCGATACTGTAGCAACGTTACATGGATATTCTCATGACAATGGGCAGTCCAAGCCGACAAGTATCCAGGAAGAACGGCCTTCTTCTTGGAGAACATCAGAATGACTGGACCCGGCGAATATCTGCCCGACGCAACCGAAGGAATCACTCGTGTTGAAGACCTGCCAGCGCCAAGACGTATTGAACGTTCCCGCAGCTATAGGCAGAGGCGATGTCCGCATTGCGGGCATTCGGCTTACCGCAATCGGACGTTCACCCGCACCCTGCACGACTTGGGCGACCTGGCCGCCAATCGGCCGCGGGACTTGATTGTCACCTATTCGCAGCACTGTTGCACCCGGTGCAAGAAGTTTTTCAATGTTGACCTGTCCGATTGGGCCGATCCCAACAGCCACTACACCCGTCGCGTCGTCGCCTTGGCGGTGCGGCTGGTCGTCGAGGACGGCTTGCCGTACAGGTTGGCTTCTTGGCATCTATGGCGCGACCATCGCGTCTTCGTTCCATTCGCCACGGTCCAGAACTGGGTGGAAGCGGGGGGAAAAAAGGGCCGCGGACCGCATCACCGCGGACTACTTGGACGGCGTTCTGGCCGACTTTTCGGGCTACATCGCGGCCGACGAACTGTACGACGGGCCCTACTGCGTCTTGTCGATCGTGGACAACCGCCGCTTCACGCGGTTGATCTACGAAGTCCTGGATCACAATCCCACCGAAAAAGACATCACGAGGTTCTTCACGCGGTTCCAGGAGGTCTTGAAGACGCGGGGCCTGAATCTCAAACCCATCTTCGACAGTAGCCCCGGTTATCCACCGCCCAAATCGTTGATTTTGGGCCAAAAACGCGGAATCTCGGGAACCGGACAACGAATTGTAGTGCCATAAAATGACGGGGCCTACGTTTTTATTCTCAACGACCCGCACAAAGGCTAAGATGAGTCTTGGTAACGTCTTTCCAGTTGGTCGAGCAGGAGCGGCCGCTGGGTCGGCGACCTCGCCTGCCGCATCACTCGATGGCGCTGGCGGGCCTGGGACTGGGAGGCCGGAATCG
>CAYHAJ010000096.1:0-19975 GCA_964354535.1 uncultured Pirellulales bacterium | reverse complement strand
CCCATGCCACCCATGCCACCCATCATTCCGCCACCCATGCCTCCACCCATGCCACCCATGCCGCCCATCATGCCGCCGCCCATACCTCCGCCCATGCCGCCCATCATCCCGCCGCCCATACCGCCCATCATCCCGCCGCCCATGCCGCCCATGCCGCCCATCATGCCGCCGCCCATGCCGCCCATCATGCCCATCATTTGGCCCATCTGGGCATAATTGGCCTGCTGTCCGACCAGGTCGGTGATGTCATAGACTCGGGCTTCCATCTTCTGCTGTGGCAGGCTCGGCTGCGTGGCAATGGTCACCACCCCTTTGTTGACCACATACTCAACCGGGTAATCCGGGTTGAGCGGATCGGAGATCGCCTTGACGAGGTTGTCCAAGGCCGTTCCAAGTCGGATCTTCGCCTGCCCATCCATGTTGATCGGGTCGGTCGGCTGGATCGCGGCGTTCTCCTGCAAGTCCCGCCAAAGCACGACGATGTTCAGCGACGGATCAATCGATTTCCGGATCATCTCGATCGCGGTATTCAACGGTGTCGCGGCCGTAATCTGCGAAAGATCGACCTCCATATCGAGCTGCTTGTATACCTGCGCATTGATCGGATCCAATTGGAAGGTCTCCTCTGGCTTGCGCGTCGGGCGCTGAATCATCTCCCGCCAGTCTTTCGGATACGTGATCTCATCCGCATAAGGCACTTGCGCCTCGTCGACTCCCATGAGCATCTCCGTCCGCTGACGCGCGCTGAGCTGCTCCAATTCAAGCTGCTTGCGCAGATAGACCATGTCCTGGACCATCTGCTTGAGAGTCAGGGCCTCATCATTGAGCGGATCGATCGCCAGGAGGGCCTCCAGTTGGCCGAGGGCTGCTTCGTACTGCTGCTGCTTCCAATAGGCCTTGGCCCGCTCCATCAACTCGTTGATGCGGTTGGTGCGATCCGTCTCGGCTTGGGCCCGCAGATCGCTCTGCGCCTGGGCAGCGTCCTTGCGCTTCTGCTCGGCCAATTCCTTCTCCTTTTCGGCCCGTGCCTCCTGAATCCGCTGGGCCGTCTGGTTCAGCCGCTGCGTGTACTGCTTGTACAGATCGTCTCCCAGATAGAATTGCGCGTCGTTCACGACACGCTGAGCCTCTGCGATACGATCTGCCGCCGCGTCGAACTGGCCCTGCGCGATGGATCTCTGTGCCTGATTGATCGCGTCGTTGACCATGGTCTCCGTTCGGCTGCGGATGATACTCCGGCGGCGGCTGATGGCCTCGATGGAGCCGCCCTGTTCCGGGGTGGCCTGCCCGCTCGCCACCGGCGTGACATTCGGTCCGGGCACTGGCACCGGGGCCGTTGGCGTTTCTGGTACCAGGGTCACTGCGGCCGGCACCGGGGTTGTAGGCACGACCGTCGCCGGCGGTGCCACTGCCGGGCTCGGCTGAACCGGCAGCCGCGCTTGTTGCGCCGCGGCCAGCCGCCGATCGATGGCGATGATGTAGTCCTCGGGGCGTTTGCCCGGCGCGGCCTTGAAGAGACCGCTCTGGGCCACATCCACAAACCCCTGACGCGCCGCCTGCAGTTCGCCCTGCTGATAGAGTTCCAGACTGCGCGTGTAGACCTCCGCGATCCGCTCGACCTCACTCTGCGCGGGGGCTGTCGCGGCGGCCGTCGGAGCATTGGTATCCGCCACCGTATTGGCATCGACCGGCGTGGGGACTGCGGGAGTATTCGCCAATGCCGTCACGCCGACCGCCGGCAGGGTTTGGATCGCGCCCCTTGGGACCGGGGGCTGTCCGTTGCCTTGCTTGGCGTCGATCTCCACCAGATAGCCACGAATCGTCTCCGCCATCGGCGCAGGAAGCGACTCGTTCTGCAAGACTTTGGTAAAGCCCTGCTTGGCGCCCGCCAGATCGCCGGCGAAGTATGCCTTGACGCTCTCATAGTAGTCCCGCGCGACGCCATTCAGGCTCTGCGCAGGCGCACTGCCACTCCCCTCGGCCGGACGGGCCATTCCATTGCTCGCGGGAGCCGCAGCACTGCCTGCGGCGCGCACTGACAGCGCCGCGGGCTTGGCTTCCGTTGTCCGCTTCTGGTCTGCCGCGGCGGAACGGGCCTTCTCCATGAGGGACTGGAGCTTGCGCTGCTCGACCGGATCCAGATAATCTTTGTACTGCTGAGCCATCTGGCAGGTCTTCGCGGCCTCGTCGTAGAAGCCTTTATCGTACTGCCCCTGCCCGACTTGCATCAGGTACTGACCATAATGACGACTCTTGGTGCGGGCGTCATCACTGCTCTGCGCGCTCTGTGACCAGGTCACAGACATGAGAGTGGTTGCACTAAGCAATACCGATACGAGGACGGTCGAAATGATCCCCTCTCGCGCAGACTTCGCGTACATACTTGGCCTGTCCAAACCCTAACCTCCTGCTTATAATGTGATCACCCTCTTGTGGTAAACCGTTTGCAGTTGCTGGCTACGTACGACCTCCATTTAGAAGGATGAAGGACAGAGTTATGAGTCTAATCTATTAAAATAGCGAATTTTTTGCAAGAGAAAAATTCTTAGCCAGCTTGATTGGCCGATAATAGCCTGCCGCCCCACCACGGAATCAGAGCTAATTCGCCAAGCCAAGGGAAATTGGGCAGGTAAAAATGAGGTGTTTAGGAGACGTGCCAAATATGGGGGTAGAGAGCCATGGACGAGCCGTTTATGATACCGAAGAAGCCGTCATACTGGCCGTGGAGACGTCAAGCCGCGTTGGCTCGGCGGCACTGGCCCGGGGGCCCAGATTGCTCGAGGAGTCACAGTTCTCCGGTCCCATGCAGCACAGTAGCGAGCTTTTCCCGACCATCAACGCCCTTCTTAGAGCCCATGGTTACGTCCCGACGGACATCGAGCAGGTCCACATTGCCCTCGGGCCAGGCAGTTTCACGGGGCTACGTATCGCCGTGACGCTGGCAAAAGCCATGCACTTAGCCAGTGCGGTGCGAATCGTTACCGTAGACTCCCTGGACGTTGTCGCCGCCAATCTTGCCGAGGCCGGGCGGGAGCGGGACAAGGCTCAGGACGACCAACCTGCCATCCCCGGCAGGATCGCTGCCCTGTTCGATGCCAAGCGCGGTCAATTCTATGCAAGCGTATACCAGCTTGTGGCCGCAGAGCAGGCGACGTCCCGAAACGACGACGCCCAAGGGCCGGGTTACCGTATCCCTGCTCCTCATAATGGTTTATGGCAAAAGATCGTCCCCGACAGCCTGATGACGGACCAGGAGATCATGGAAGATTCCGCAGGATCTGATCGGATCGGCCTCCTGGGGGATGGGCTGCTCTATCATCGGGACAAGTTCGATACGGATCGGGCCATCATCCTTCCCGAGCGGTACTGGAGCCCCCACGCCAGCAACGTCCATCGCCTGGGCTACCAGAAGGCCCGGGCCAGCCGATTTTCCGACCCCCTGGCCCTGACCCCCTTCTACTTGCGCGGCCCCGAGGTGACCCTTCGGACAAACACATGACGCTCCCCGCTTTGCTGCGGGAAAGCCATTTCCGGATGCAGGCAATTGCCGACTGGCCGCCAAAATATTCTTGGATATCTATTTCCATATCCGGCAACTTTGGTATACGATAGGGCTGAATGACGGGCATTCAATGACGAATCCGCCGATGCGGGATAGCCTCAGGCCGGTATAGCCGGTATGCCCTCTATCTATTAGTACTCCTATGGAAAGGAAGGTCAATGAACATCTATGTAGGGAACCTCACCCCTGACACGACGGAAGACGAAGTGCGCCAGGCCTTCGCGGCGTTCGGAGAAATCGCGTCGGTCAAAATCATCCGTGACGGCGCCACGAGCGAATCGAGAGGGTTCGGCTTCATCGAAATGGCGTCTGAGGAGCAGGCCAAAGCGGCGATTACCGAGATGAACGGCAAAGAGCTGAAGGGCAATCAACTCAGCGTCGAGGCGGGACGGGCCAAACCCGCGGGTCCCGGTGGCGGGGGCCGACGTCCGGGCGGCGACCGTCCGCGTGGCGGCGGCAGACCCGGCGGCGGCGGTGGCGGACGGTATGGTGGCGGCGGCGGTCGGCCTGGTGGCCGAGGCGGCGATCGTGGAGATCGTGGCGGTGACCGCGGCGGCAGACCCCGTTACTAACAGGCATTGTTCGTCTCAAGCTGCGGTTGTCTACGGACAGGAGAAGTGCCGGCCTGCTAATGTATCGGGTGCGCGACGGCACCCCGGAGGTTTTGCTTGTTCATCCCGGCGGGCCTTTTTGGGCCCGCAAGGATGAGGGGGTGTGGTCTATCCCCAAAGGGGAGTTCACGGACGAGGACGCACTCGAAGCTGCCCAGCGGGAATTCCAGGAGGAGACGGGATTTACCGCGTCCGGTGACTTCCGGCCTCTGACCCCCATCAGGCAAACCGGCGGTAAACAGGTCTTTGCCTGGGCGGTCGAAGGCGATTGTGACGCGGCGGCCATGAGAAGCAACACGTTCAACGTGGAGTGGCCGCCGCACTCTGGCCGGTGGCAGACCTTTCCCGAAGTCGATCGCGCTGCCTGGTTTTCGCTCCCCCGGGCTAAGGAGAAGATCCTCAAGAGCCAGCGTCCCCTGCTCGATCAGCTTGAACAAATGCTTACGTCGTAGCGGCTATCCGACATGGGCCCTGGACCGGCGAAGACCAGGGCCCCCGGCGGTGTCACACCGTCAAGTCACGAAGATAGGGATAGCTGGCTTTGAGCAAGTCCATGTTCATCTCAACGAAGTAGTTCTCGACACCGCCGGCCTTGGCCGCGGCCCAGAGCCCTTTCCAGTCCACCGCGCCCGTTCCCACCGGCACCTGCTTCTTCTCTGTGGCAGACCAGTCAGCCAGATGGAGCGAGACGAACCGGCCGGGGTACTTCTTGAGATACGTGGCCGCCTGATAGCCGAGACTGACGACCGCCACCTGAAATTGCATTTTGACCAGCTTCGGATCGAATTCGCTCATCAGCTTATCGTAGATGAGCACCCCATCGATCTCCTGGAACTCGCCGTTGTGGTTGTGGAACCCGAGTTGGATACCTTCCTTCCTGGTCCGCGCGCCGATCTTATTCAGTTCGCCCGCCGCTTTGGTCCAGTCGGCCATCGTCGCGTTTTTCCGCAGCCCGAAGGTCGAGAGAATCATGTGCTTGAGGCCCAGTTCCTGCGCGTACGCAATCCGGTCGTCGAGTTTGTCTTTGAGCTCCTGGAACTGATAGTGGCAACTTTCGCAGCGCAGACCGGCCCCCTCGATCGTCTTGCGTACTTCCGCGGCCTTCATTTTCACGAGCGGGGCAAAACCCGACTTCTCATAGCTCGGCGGGGAACAGAGTTCGATGGTCCGATACCCGATGGCTGCGAGTTGCCGGAGCGTGCCCGGAAAATCCGCGGCGAGTTGCTTGCCGACCGGATAGAGCTGGCAACCGAGGGGCCATCCCAGGGGATCCGCTCTGACCTCCCTTGCTCCAGGCCCGAGGCATGCCGCGGCAACCGTGATAGCGCTGGTGCCAAGAAATTGTCGTCTCGAAATCGTGTCCATAGAACCCGGCCTCCCAACTCTCTGGTGTTCCCAAGACAGGTCGTTGCACACTGCGCCTGGACGGGCTCGAACCGCCAACCTTTGGTTCCGTAGACCAAAGCTCTATCCAATTGAGCTACAGGCGCACATTGCATTGGCAGTGTAATCGCTCCCACAACCTCCTGTCAACTCTGAACCTCACAGAGCAAACACCCAGGATCGCGTCCGCCGACGTTTGAGATTTCTCCGCGAGCCGAGAATGCTCCCGCAGCCCTAAGAATCGTTCCACGACATAAGTACGGACGCGATAAGGACTTCACGCAAGTCCGAAAAAAATCTATTTCAACTAAGAAAATTACGTTACGTTCCCGGTCCGTTGCGGCACTACTCAGTGAAAACAACGATGAAACAAGTTTTCAAAATGAAAAGGTAAGGTGGTGATTAAGATGGTCCTTCGCAACGCAAATCAGACATGCTCGCCGGCAGAAAGCATGAGAAACGCTGCCGTCCCCGCTTCCGCAAGAAGCTGCAGCGGTCCCAGCCAAGCCGAGCAAGGTGTGTCGCAGACCATCAGGAGGGATCCGGCTTCACCAAGACAAAATAGGCCTTTCTACTTAACCCAACCAATGCCCAGGACAGGTCCAAAGCCGCAGACTACACCAACTCCGCTATCTCCTCTGTGACGATAGCAGCTCTCTATCACCTGCCTCCACCAAGCGTTGAGCCCCGTTCGCACGAGCGGGGCTTGGCGTTTGTAGACAGCCCGGGCCGACTGGAAACCGAATCCCCCTGGCAGATCAGGAACGATGCCGGTGCTCCGCCAAACTCTCCCCGGGGACGTTTCTTCACCCCGACTGAGCCTCAGGGACCATGCCGCAGAATAGTAATCTGGCAGACGGCTTTGATCAATTACCGACGGTCGCGGCCGCCGGCGCACCGGCCACGACGAAACTCACCGGCAGCCCCTTCTCTGGACCGATCAGGAAATTGCTGGCCACAAACGACAGCTCCAGCGGTTTTTCCGCACCGACTCCGGTGACGCTTATCCTGGCCGCCGTGTGGGCCGGCAGAGTCACTTCCTTCGGTCCAAGCTTGCCGGCGCGCTGGAGCTCGAGCGCCAGATCTGAGTCGTTGGTGATGGTAAATCGAGCCACTTTGGGTTCGCGCTGGATGTCCGTGATTCGCACGGCCCCTCGGTAGAGGGCCTCCAGATACTCCTTGCGCCCCATGATCTTCTTCTCAAACCAAATCGCGGTGCGGCCGGCGACGAGTGCTTCCTTGATCGCCGGAATCGTCTTTTCCTTGACGAATACAAACGTCATGGGCCGATGCTTCTCTGAGGTCGTCTTGTCCAACGGTGACGGTCCGTGGAGGTCGGTGTTGGCGAGGAAAGTGAGATTCTTGCCCAATGCCCATTCATGCGCTTCGGGGTAGTACGACACCCCATTGACGACCTCGATGCCGCGCAGGTACTTCTTCTCGTAGATCGTGGTGTGAAAATCGAACCACCCCTTGTGCTCCGGTTTCCAGCCGGGGTGATTCCACCAAATGAAGGCCCCCTGCTTGTGGGCGGCCGCCATCGCCTCCAGCAGGTCCTTGGTGTCGAGCGGCGTGACATCATCGAGGAACAGCGCGTTGAAGTGTCCCGGCGGAGTGTCCCGCGTGAACTCGGCCGCCTTGACCAGGAGAACTCCTCTCTCCTTCGCGCGCGGCAGCGCGATGGCGTACGGGCGATTGTGATTGGTCGGGACATCCTCCTTGTGCGGCTGGTACTCGATATGGTCCGTGATCGCGATCGCGTCGAGGCCTTCCTGCCACGCTTCATCCACGCGCACCGTGGGCCAGACGAGACCATCGGAGAACACCGTGTGCAGGTGGAAATCGCACTTCAGCGTTTTGTACCCCATGATGTCGGGCACGTGGATGTCCTGCCGCACCTGCCCCACAACAAGAGACACCTGCAGCACCACGACAAGGATGCTCATCAAGACAAGTCTGGACCGCGATATTCTGTTCATGGAAGAACCCCCTTTCAAATCCAAGCCAACCATTGCCTAACCGAGATTCAGACCGATGGCGTGTACCATACCATGTCCCGCGCGCGGCTGCAACGGGACGACAACGGCCGCCGCCGGCCGCCGCGGCAGGAGAACCAGCGTCGGGAGAATTCGACCCTGTTCGGGTCCTGCGCAACAAAGACCCCTACGTGACTCCAGCCTGAAGTATCTGCGAGGTACACAGGTACCGCAAGCGTGCCTGCCGGCTATTTCAGGAAGTCGGGCAGGTATTCGCTCCCCGCATGATCCGCCGGACCACGGGCTTTTTCCTCCTCTTGTTTCCGCCGGGCACGCTCCTTCTGGAGAGCAACATACGGGCCACGCAGGAGACGATCCTCTTTTCCTTCCCCCGCCACCACTCGTATCGCACTGCAGGGCAGCCGCTCCTCGGCTTTGACATTGATGGCGTGGCAACGCATCTGACACAGGCCGCATCCAACGCACCGGTCCTCCCGCACCACCGGAGCCAGATACCCGCTGCCTTCGACCGGTTCCCCTTTCTCATTGACCTCGCTGCCCACGCGGACGAATTCGATGGCCTCGTAGCCGGCCGTCCAGCACTCATCGAAACACAACTGGCACTCTTCGCGTCCCGCATGCGGCAGACAGATCTGCCGATCCACCTGCGCCAATCCGATCCGTGCGGCGCGCTTCTCTTCGAGAGGCAACGCCCGGATCGCCCCCGTCGGGCAGACCTGCCCACAATTATTGCAGCTCGGCTCGCACCCCGACCAGTCCGCGACGACGCGCGGCGTCCACAGCCCGTTGAAACCGTGCTTCAACCCCGCCGGCTGCAGGACATTGTTGGGGCAGACCTTGATGCACTCGCCGCACCGGACGCACAACTGCAGGAATTTATCTTCCGGCACGCTGCCTGGTGGGCGAACCACCGGTTCGCCGCTTTGACCGCCGGTGACTAATGAAGCACCGGCACCGACCACCGATGCCGCCCCAAGCCCGGCCAGAACACCGCGACGCGAGACAACCGTCACAGGTGAGACGCTCTCCGTATGAGCCCTCGCGTCGTCTCGCCTCCATCTCGAGGTGAACTCGATGGCCCCCGCCGGACACGCGCCGGCGCAGCTTTGGCAAAACGTGCAGTTCAAAAACCTTGTCGAGAAATCCTCGTTGATCGCGGCGAACGAACATGCCTTGACGCACCGCCCGCACTTCACACAAGCGTCGCTCACTCTCCGCTCGTTCAGCCGCAGCAGGGTGCAGACAGAGAACAATGCGCCCGTGGGACACGCGGAACGGCACCAGAACCGCCGTCCGAGAAATCCCAGGCAGAAGGTCAGCGCAACCAGCAGAATCGAAAGGAGATGGCCGACATTGGCCGGCGGGACAAGATACCAGCCCTTCAAGAGTCCCGTCTGGAAAGGGGCCAGCACGAAAAGCATCGCCCGAGTCAACACGGCCATCGCGGCGACAAACCCCGACAGCAGAACGCCGAAGCCCGCCGCGACCAGCACCGTCGTCAGGAGAAAGTACCTGAGGTTGACCCACCAGCCTTCCCGCTGCAGTTCGAAACCCCTCACCCTGCGGCCAAGGAGCCAATCGAACCCGTCCAGGAGTGTCCCCAGAGGACACACGTACCCGCAGAATGCCCGGGGGAATACCAGGCAGGCGAGAATGGCGAGACCCGCGACCGGCAAAGACCAGACGAGCGTCTTGGCCGCGATGGCCGTCGAGAGGCTGACCAAAGGATCGAGCAGAAGGAACAGTTCCGCATCGACGATCTCCTTCGCCCGAAACGCCTCAGCACACTCCCTCGATCCGTAGGGCCAGCACACGTAGAAGAATAGAATCACGAAAGCGAGCAGACTCAGCACTTGCATCCCGCGGCGAAGGGGTGAGCCCGACCACGTCGGTCCGAGGGTCTTGAGAATCCGTGTAAGCCGTCCCGGCGTATTCCCGGGTCTGCGAAAGAGATTCAGCCGCATCCACTGCCCCCACGCGCCACTGTCGCTACTTCGCCTTTTTCCGCATACCACCGGCGAGAGCCTTCGCGGTCGCATTGATAATGGCCTCAGAAGTCATCGTCGCCCCCGTGACCGCGTCTACGCCCTTGACACTCTGCTTTTTGACGATCTGGTTTGGGGTGTCGGTCAGGGCTGAGTAGAATTGCTTCTCTTCGTGCTTAGTGACGCGAATCGATTCAATCCGCCCGCCCTTGACGGTGACCGCGACATACAAAGGCCCGGCGTACGCGATGCTGTCGGCCGTATACACGCCATCGGCGACTTGGGCCACATCCAGCGTGTCGAAAAGCCGGATCGCCTGGATGCTGGCCTGCGCCCGTTCCCGATCCTTCTTGACATCCGCTTCGCGACCAACGTCCTCCTTCGCGGTCAGCACCTTTTGATAGTAGGCCAGCGCCTCCTGGTAGCGTCCGGCCAGCCGGCAGGTGTCGCCCGCCGTCAGGTAGGCAATCGTAGGCATCCCGTCCGCCGCCTTCCGCTCGGCCAGTGCCAAGGCTTTGTCGTGCTCGCCCATGTCCGCCCACAGCTTGATCACGGCGCCATGACGGGTATAGTCGGGGCCGATCTCCGAGAGCACCTCTACTGCCATTTCCTTGCTGCCCAGCTTCCAGTAGCAGTGTGCCAGGCCGACCGAGTCCACGTAGCCGCCGTAACGGTCGGCCGTCCGCCACCAGAAGGCGGCCCGGGCCCAGTCCTCCAGCAGGTTGTGATACATGTGGCCCAGCGTCTCCATCGCGCGGACCAGCTTCTCGGGATCGTCCTTGTGCCGGATCATCAGGTGGTTCACCAGTTTGATGCCTTCCTTCCACCGGCCGGGATTTGGATTGATCACATCCCAAATATACTGTCCGACGTTCTTGCGTGCATTCCACGGTCCCTCCGGCCGCATCGGCCAACTCAAGTCCAGCGTCGGCGGATAGGCCAGGGGCGTCGAGTCCCACCAGTCCGGCGGAGTCTTGCCCACCTTCGCGATCAGACTCTCCACCTCGGCGCGGCTGCGCATGACGGACCCGCTGGCGGATGGGTTTTGGGCCTGGCAGACGCAGGGATACAATCCGATGGCCAGAGTTATCATGGCCGGAGACAGAATGCGAATAGAAGCCACGTCATTTACTCCTTCGCCCCACCGATGCAGATCAGATGAGAGAAGGTCCGCAGGAACATGCGGCCGTTGGCAACGGCCGGCGTCGCATGGCTTTTCTCGCCGAGCGGATTCACTCCCAGCAGCTCGTACTTTGGGCCGGCCCGGAGTACGACGACATCGCCATCCACGGTGATGCAGTAGAGGTTGCCGTCGACGCAAACCGGCGAGCCGAAGTACCGCCCGGCAGGTTTCTGGCTCCAGAGGACTTCCCCCGTGGGGATGCGGAAGCATGAGACCATGCCGCCATCATGAAAACCGAAGAAGTATCCATCACGCACCACCGAGGTCGGCACATACGGCACGACATTGCTCTTCAAACCGTAGACTTCTTTTGCTTCCGACGACGCCTCCTCGGGTGGCTTGATCGCGGCCAAGCGGACGCCCCGCCCCCCTTCGCCGCAAGTGCCGATCACCAGGTCACCCGCCAGGAAGGGTGAGCTGACCACGCGGGCCGGCAAGGCCGCCGGCGTCGTCCACAGAACCTTGCCGGTCTCCGGGTCGAGGGCGGCGAGGCCGTGCAAGTTGCCCGTGAAAACGAGTTGGTCGCGCCCCTGCTCATCCCGATAGATACAGGGCGTCGAGTAGGAGCCGTTGGCATTCTTCGGATGCTCGTAGCGCCACTGCACCTGTCCGCTCTTGCCGTCCAGGGCGAACCAGGTGCTGGGGATGGTGCCGCCCGTCTTCTGATCCTGCTCGCGCGCGATAATCACACGATCGCCAACAACCACCGGTGAGCTACCCATGCCGTGCTGGGTCCGGTTGCCGGGCAGTTTCGTGCTCCAGACCTCGCGACCGTCATGTGTCAGGGCCACCAATGTGGTCTCATCCACCCCCGGCCAGAACAGGTAGATGCGCTGGGCATCGAGGGCGGGTGTCGCGGCAGCGTAGTTGTTCAGCGCGTTCATGCGCACCTTGTCCAAGCCGTACTCCTTCCGCCACACTTCGTGCCCGTCGGACGCACGCAGGCACAGGAGGATGCCTTTCTGGACCTTTTCATCGGCACAGGTAATGAAGACTTTATCGTCCCACACGAGCGGCGAGGAATGCCCCCCGCCCGGCAGGTCAATCTTCCACTGGTACTCCTGCGGCGACCACTTGCCAGGGATCGTTTTGGCATCGCTGATCCCCTGCCCATTCGGTCCGCGAAAACGTGGCCAGTTATCCGCCCGCGCCGGTCCAGCCACGGCCAGCCACAGCCCCACCGCCACCCCCATCCGTACTACATGATACCCTCTCACCCAAGCTTCTCGTCTGTGCATCACTTACCCCTGTTCCACGCCTATCCTGAACTGTTCATTACGGGTGGCATTCCATCCTCCGGAGGCGGGCGAACCGAGGACTATAACGCCCCAACGACGCTATTGTCCCAATCTGGGCGCACTTTGCAAGTGCCAATGTTCTCCTGTCGCGTGCCGGAAGATTGACCGCGGTTAGAATTTCCGCAGCAGACCAACGACCACCGCGTTGATCCGGCAGTCGTCCGAGTAGATGGGTTGATAATCGGGATTGGCGGGTTGCAGGCGAGCCCGATCCTCCTCCCGATAGAAGCGTTTGAGGGTGGCTTGGCCTTCATGGACCAGGGCCACCACCAGTTGACCGTTCTGAGCCGTCTGGGCGCGGCGGCAGATCACGTAGTCCCCCGGGCGGATATTCTCCTCGATCATGCTGTCGCCGCGCACCTGGAGCGCGAAGAGATCATCGCCCGTCCCGAAACAGGACTCAAGCGATAGAGTTTCTTTGTTTTCCACGGCCTCGACGGGCAAGCCCGCGGCGACCTGTCCCAGCAGTGGCACGCTCGTGTGGGAGGCCTCTTCGTCCTCGACGACGTGGGCCTGGGTGTTCCTAAGCAGTCTTCGCCCTTGGGGCGTCAATCTCAAAGAACGTGCCCTGCCCGGGCAGGTCGAGAGCAGCGATTTTCTTTGGAGTTCGCCGAGATGCTCGAACACCGTGCTGCGGCTGAGGCTCAACTGGCGCGCCAGCTCGGCTATCGTCGGGGAATAGCATTGGCTCCCGTGGAAAGCGGCGATGTGCCGGAGCACCTGGAGCTGTTTCGGGGTCAATCCGTCGATGAGGTCTGTGTCGCGCGGCCGCATCCGAGGTGGTCTCCTGAGTAGTGGCAGTGGGTTTGTTATTGGACATTGCCACAGCAGACGCCTGGACGCATCGGGTCCCGGAAAGCACGCCGACGATCTCGCCCAGCGACTGCAACAGGCGGGTCAGATGTCCGGCCGACAGGTTATCTTCCTGCACCCGCCCCGGCGGCCACACGGAAAGGTACTCGCCCCCCGGCCCGAATTTGCACACCGGCTCGATCCGTCCGATTCGGTACATATCCATCCTTGGCACCCTGAATTCCGTTCGTTTTTCCCTGGTTCCGTTCGACCCCCGTCCTATCGGCCGCCCCCCTCCAAAAACCCAAACAAAAACCGAACAAAACCAGCCCCGCCACCCACCTTTTTGCGCAGGTCCACCCGCCCGGATTACTCCCGGTATTTATATGGGACCGATGACGCAGATTTTTCTCAAGGAGCTCCAGTTCCGCAG
The DNA here is from genome assembly GCA_964354535.1 of uncultured Pirellulales bacterium. Taxonomy (GTDB): domain Bacteria; phylum Planctomycetota; class Phycisphaerae; order Sedimentisphaerales; family Anaerobacaceae; genus PLanc-01. The sequence continues at coordinate 6,731 of CAYHAJ010000096.1, read as the reverse complement.
CCAATCGCACAGATGTGGTGCCGAGTAGTCAAGCGACTTGTGAACCCTGAGCGAGCCGATTCCATCCTGTACCTGATGCAACTGGAGTATGCTTTTTAGTTGCTGCGTCTCCAAACTGGGCCTATCATGGGGACGTTACGACCTGTACTAAGGGTGGCTTGCTATGCTAAGCGTTCTTCAAATCGAAGGCTTCCGAGCGTTCAGCCAATATAATGTCGAGGATCTTGGCCGCGTGAATCTCTTTGTTGGACGCAATAACAGCGGCAAGACCACGATTCTGGAGGCGGCGGAGATCCTGCTCGCGCCGGACAGCGCGGCGGCCGTGCTTGGCTCGGCCATACGTCGCGGCGAGATGCACGTGCCGCGGAACCAGGATAGGCCCAGTCAGTATGCGGATGTATCTCACCTCATCCACGGCCATGTCTGCGAGGCTGGGGAGAGATTCAAGATCTCGGGTATCGAGTCAGGTAGTCCCCTCTGGCTGGTATGCGAGGTGTATACTGCCGAGAGCTACCCTGAGGCGAGCAGGGCGTTGTTCGGGGAGGAGCTTACTGAATCTTGGCTTGCACTGTACATCAACCACAGCAGAAGCAACGAGGAGCCTGTCGCACTTCCATTGGCGTCATCCGGCGCGGTCCCTCTCGATGCCATTCGCCGACAGAAACCAAAGTCAAGCTCAGAAGAGAGACCCGTAAGTTTTCTGAGAACGGAGACCCTCGACACCGAGAGATTGCGCGAGTACTGGAATGCGATTGCCCTGACGGACGAGGAATCCAACGTCACAGATAGCCTTCGGATTCTCGAGCCACGGGTTGAACGGATCGCATTCCTGGCCACCAGACCTGTCAGGTACAGCCCTTCTTCCGAAGGAATATATCTGCGACTGAGCGGTGTTGAAAACCGAATGCCGCTCGGCACCCTCGGCGATGGAGTCAGGCACCTGTTGACTCTATCGCTCGCCGTGACTCGATGTCGCCGGGGTTTCGTCATGATCGATGAGATCGACACCGGACTTCACCACTCGGTCATGAGCGATATGTGGCGTCTATTAATTCAAACGGCTGAACGCTTGGATGTTCAAGTGTTCGCGACAACGCACAGTCTTGACTGCGTGAGAAGTCTGGCGTGGCTGGCGGCCACCCAGCCCGATCTGTGCAAAGGCGTACGGCTGCACAGAGTTGACAGCGAACGCTCCAAGACGATCGTCTACGCTCCCGAGGAGATTTCCATCGCCGCTGAGCAACATGTGGAGATGAGGGGAGGATGAAGCGCGAAGAGTCCCCATACAGGCTCCTCGTCGAAGGGCGTGACGACGAACACTGCGTTCTCCAGTTGATGAGAAGGCACGATATTGATTGGGGTGACCCCGGAGTTGTATTGCCCCGCGTGCATGATTGCGGCGGTTTCGATCCGCTGCGAGCATCACTCACCGCGTCCGCCAAATCATACGAACGGCTTGGCATCATGGTCGATGCCAACGCAAATATCCGCCATCGATGGGATCAGGTCAAAGGCGAATTGCGCAAAGTGGACGTTGTCCTTCCCGACAATCCGGATTCCAGTGGCGTGATCGTCACTGGCATGCAGTCGGACTGGAAGGTCGGTGTATGGCTCATGCCCGACAATCAGAACCACGGCCAACTTGAGGACTTCCTGGGTGGACTCATTCCTGCGGGCGATACCTGTTGGCCCTATGCGTGTGAGGCAACTCGTCGCGCAAAGGAGATTGGCGCAAGGTTTCCGGAGAAGATGCTCAATAAAGCGAACATTCACGCGTGGCTCGCATGGCAAGAAAGCCCTGGTCTGCCCTTTGGAATGGCGATCACAGCCCGATACTTCGGAGTCGATTCCGTGGAAGCCCTCGCATTTGTCGACTGGTTCAAACGGTTGTTCTCTTGAATTCTCCCCCGAGAGGGATCCCGCGACACTCCCGAGAAATGAGTGACACGAAATGTGCCCAGATCACTTCAGCCATTTTTCAAGCCGCTTCCCCGCTTCTCTGTGCGTGACTCCCTTGCCCTCACGTATTTCTCTTTCGCCACGCGAGAATTTCAGGTTTATGTAGAGGGCGCGGATGATGTCATCCATCGCGGCATCATCCGGCAAGGAATCGATGACCTGTCTTGCCACTTCTTTCGGGAGCATAGGTATCCTTCGGCAGAAACCGGCTATAGCATATCCTGGCGAGGGTGTGATTTCCAGAGATCCTCCGACTGGAAGCTACATCTCTTCGGCCGGGGGCAGGAGGTGCTCCTTCTCCGCCCCGCCGATCAGGTGCGGGAGGCCCTCTTCGAGTTCCAGCGGCTCGGTGAGGTCTCGGGCCAGTTCTGTCAGGAAGCGGCTGGGCTTCATCATGATGAGGTTGCCGCCACGATTGCGGTAGATTTGCGGCAATACCAAGTACAATTCATCGCGGGCACGGGTGACGGCGACGTGGAAGACACGACGCTCTTCTTCGAGGTCCTCATCCTTGTTCATCGCCATGTCGGTCGGGAAACGGCCGTCGGCCAGCCAGGGGATGAAGACGACCGGCCACTCCAGACCCTTCGCCTGATGGACCGTGCTGAGGATGACAAACTCCTGCTCGACCGGGCCCTCCACGCAAGTCTCGCCGGAAAATTCGCCCGCCAGTGAGACGTCGGCGAGGAACGCCTCTACGTTCTTGTACTGGCCCGCGAAGTTCGCCAGGGCGCGGATGTCCTCCCGCCGCATCGCCGCGTTGTCGTAGTGCGAGACGAGGTAATCGTCGTAGAAGCGCTTGTTGGCCAAGTCGATGACCTCCGCCGGGGAATCGATCTCCCGCGACTCCTGGAGCAGGCCCACGAACTCCCGGAAGAACGGCTGCGCGCTGGTGGGCAGGAGGCTGGCGGTCTCGATGCCCAGAACCTCGTTGAATGGATCGGCGGCACTGCTGATATGTTGCCAGACCCGCCGGGAGATCGCACTGCCCACGCGGGGCAACATCTTGAGCAGACGCAGCCAAGCCAGCTCATCGCTGGGGTTCTGCAGGACGCGGAGGTAGCAGAGGATGTCCTTCATGTGCGCCTGCTCGAAGAAGCGCAGGCCGCCCCGGATGTGGAACGGGATATTGCGACGCTGGAACTCCAGTTGAATCTCCAGCGAATGCCAGTGGCTGCGATAGAGCACCGCGATGTCGCCGAGGGTGCGGCCCTGGTCGAGCAGGTGCAGCACGTACTCGGCGATGAACCGTGATTGCGTGAAGTGGTCCTGGCAGGCCACGACCGCAGGTTTGAGACCGGAGGTGCGGATCGCCTTGAGGTTCTTCGGCAGCCGGCGGCTGTTCTGGGCGATGCTCATATTGGCCAGGGTCAGAATCTCCGGCACGGAGCGGTAGTTGGTTTCGAGCTTGTACTCCCTGGCTTCGGGATACCGCTGCTTGAACGTGATGATGTTGTCGAAGTTCGCCCCGCGGAAGCTGTAGATCGACTGCGAATCGTCGCCGACCACCGTCAGGTTGCGGTGCTTCGAGGCGAGCAGATCGACGATCGCGCCCTGGATGGCGTTCGTGTCCTGGTACTCGTCGACGAGGATATGCTGGAACTGCGCGGCCAGCATCTCGCGGACCTCGGCATGGTCCATCATCAGCCGCAGCCAGGCGCTGAGCAGATCGTCAAAGTCCAGAAGTTGCCGCAGACGCTTCTTCTCGGTGTAGAGCACCAGCACCCGCTCGATGCCGTCGATCTCCTGGATGAACATGGGGAAGCGCTTGCTGATCACCTCCGGCAGCGGCTCCAGTGTGTTCTGAATGAAGCTGGAGATCGCCGCCAGCACGTTCTTCTGGGGGAAGCGTCGCGCGCGGATATCGACGCCCGCCTCCTGGATACTCGAAGCCAGCAGGTCCTTCGCATCCTCGCGGTCGAGGATCGTGAAGTCCGGCGAGATGCCCAGCCGCTTGCCATGCGTGCGGAGAATGCGGTTGGCGATGTGGTGGAACGTGCCGCCCCAGATATCGCGGGTCTTCTGCTTGACGAGCAGCTCGACCCGGTTGAGCATCTCGCGAGCCGCCCGGTTCGTGAAGGTAACGAGCATGATCCGCCCCGGATCGACGCCGTGATGCACCAGCCACGCCAGCCGATACGTCAGGGCCCGCGTCTTGCCGCTGCCGGCGCCCGCCACGACGAGCATGGGCCCACCCGGCGCCGTCGCCACCGCCAACTGCTCCGGGTTCAGGTCCGCGCCAAAATCGATATCTCCCGCCGCCGTCCGCGACTGGAGTGTGAATTTCCGTGCCATACTGCTTCGCTACTTCGGTTCGTCAATGATTGCCCCCGGGCCATCCCACCAAGGCTGATAACCTACCATACCAGAATACGAGCGAAATGCCAGCCCAGGACCAACGCCGGCTGATCTCCGAGCGTCTGTGAGAATTGGTGCGGCCATCAAGAGGACTCTGCTCTCACGCCGCATATAGAGTCTGTCTGCTGCGCTCGACGCTCGCCTTGAAGTAAGGATTCTTCAATGAATCCTCCATGACCACGTCCACGGGCCGTCCGAAGATGGCTTCCAGACCCTCCTTCAGATCGAAGTAGCGATTGAAGAGCCCGCCCCCATCCTGTTCGAATCGGACAAGAACGTCGACATCACTTTCCGCGCGAAAGTCCTCGGATGTCGCCGAGCCGAAGGTGTCCAGCCTGCTGATTTTGAGGCGCCGGCACAACTCGGCAATCTCGGGCTCAAATTTCTCGATCTCAAGCATGAGTTCACCGTGGATTGACCGAACCACTACTGCCCCAAAACACCTGTCCGGCGCATGCGGACACCCGCATTACGAATCCGATGGTCATTATCGGATTCGTCGCGTGAGAAGTCAAGAACAGGCACATCGCACAGCAGTGCTCCAAGAGTAAAACGAAGAGCCCGGCAACATCGGCGGCCGGGCTCTTCGTCGGCATGCAAGAGTAATTTATACGCTGTCGCGGATGATGAATGGCTCGCGGTAGGAGCACTTGAGGTATTTGTTGGCCTCTGCGGCGTTGGCGCCGACGAAGCGTTCCAGCTTGCGGTCGTACGTCAGGGCCGGCCCGAGGACAAACGGCTCCTTGCCCAGATCGACGCTGTTGCCTTCAAGCTGCTCCAGCATGTCCTTGAGCGTGTTGAGGGCGTCCTCGCACGACTTCATGCTCGCGCGAACCTGGTCCGGCGTGGCCTTGGCACCGGCGCGCCAGGCGATATTGGCCTGGTGGCAGATCGCCGTGCCGAAATGGCCCACTTCCATCTCGGCCGCCAGGTCTTCACGCCGCCCGCTGCGGAGGGCATCGATGAAGTTCTGGGCATGACCCGCCCCGCCGTTGCCCTTGTACTGGTAGACGCGTTGGCCGTCGTTGTCGTAGAACCAGCCGCCGCCGCGCGCGATGCGAACGGAGCCCTTCTCGCACTGAATGTGATTGCCGCCGCGGGCGCCGAGATAGACGGCCCCGCTTTTGCCGCCCTTGCGTTTCGGGTCGGGCAGGTTGCGGATATCGACGACGAGGGGCAGACCGTCGTAATCCATCAAGGCAAAGTGCATGTTGGGCGTCTCGCCATTGTCGTCCCAGGCGAAGCGGTTGCCCGCCGCGACCATCTTCGTAGGCACATCCTTCCAGCCCAGGATGTGGCGGACATCATCGAGGTAGTGAATGCCCCAGTTCGCCATCTCGCCGTCGCCCCAGTTCCACTGCCAGTGCCAATCATAGTGGAACTGTTGGCGCATGACCGGGGTCATCGGCGCGGGACCTGCCCACAGATTGTAGTCGATATTGGCGGGCACGGGCTGGGGCTCGGTCACTTTGCCAATGGTGGCCCGGGAATGGAGCACCGAGCAGTGGACCCACAGCACCTTGCCGTACTTACCCGCCTGGACGTCGCGGGCGGCCTCCTGCACGCCGGGACAGGACCGATGCTGCGTCCCCGCCTGCACGATCCGGTTGTACTTGCGGGCGACCTCGACCATCTTGCGGCCCTCCCAGATCGCATGGCTGACGGGCTTTTCCACGTACACATGCTTACCCGCCTGGCAGGCCCAGACGGTCATCAGCGCGTGCCAATGGTTCGGCGCCGCGATCACGAGGGCGTCAATATCCTTCTGATCCAGGAGCTTGCGGACATCCGCGTACCCTTTGATGGCATCGTCCCCGACCTTGTACTTCTTCTTGAACTGCGCGACCCCCTGCTCCAGGACCTGCTTATCCGGGTCGCACAGGGCCACGACTTTCACGCCCTGGAGCTTCATGAAATCGCCGATATGGGCCCCGCCCCGGCTGCGAATCCCCGCAATGCCCAGGCGAATGACCTCATTGGCTCCGCGCACGCTCGGCACGAAGCGGTCGAACGAAGACAGTGCTCCATACGACCCCGCCGTCACGGCCAGGCCGCGTTGCAGGAACCCCCGGCGATTCATCTCACGCATCATCGGCTCCTTTCGAAAACCCAACGTTGCTGCAGTTCAGTGCACGCAGGCAGACGCGACGTGCCCATCAAGGTGCCATTGTAGCATCCAGCCTTCTATGTGTCCAAGCCGAACCCGCCCCCCACGTGGCACGCTTGGCCCGAGTCCCGTTTTTCCCGTTGACGGGAGCGGGACCGATCCGGTATTAGCCCGACTTCGCGGATTCGACTTCGGTTCTGATTTTCTTGGGGTATAGATCTCGGGTTTTAGGGCCGTGAAGGCCGGTCGGCGGCTCCAGACTCGTTGTAGGGAAGACCTGGCCTATTGGCGGGGACTCGGCCGTGTG
>CAYHAJ010000095.1:0-14727 GCA_964354535.1 uncultured Pirellulales bacterium | reverse complement strand
TTTGAACTGGCCAACGGTTTGCCCTTCCTCGCCAGCGACAGCGCGGTGCACGAGCTACTGGCACAGCACACCGTCGCCGATGCGCTGCGACTGCAGGTGGCGCTCGGCCAGATCCGCCGCGCTTCAGGGCATTTCCGCGGCCAATTGTTGGCCGTCGATCCGCATCGCGTCCGCAGTTACAGCCAGCGGCACATGCGGAAACATACCTCCTCGAAGGCCAGCCGGCCCACCAAGGTGGCCCAGACGTTCTGGGTGTTGGATGCCGACACCCACCAACCGCTTTGCTTCACCACCGCCACGGCCGCCCGCACGGTCGCGGAAGCGACCCCCTCGTTGTTGGACTTGGCCGCGAGTATCCTCGCGCCCCCACCGGGACAGGCCCTGGTGGTCGCCGATGCGGAACATTGCAGCGCCGAGTTGGCGGAGGAGGTCCATCGGCGGACCGGGTTCGATCTGCTGGTCCCGATGCCGAACCAGCCCGCCATCCTCCGGCAGGTGCAGGCGATCCCGCCGGAGCAATTCCGCCCGTGCTGGGCGGGGTTCGCGACGACCCAGCGGCCCTATCAGATGAAGCGCAGCGCGGGCGGCCCCTACTACCAGTTCGTGCAACGTAGCGGCGAACGTCCCGAAGACTGGCATTTCAAAGCCTTCCTGTGCACGGCCCAGCGTGAGGAAGTCGACGCGTTGACGCTCGACTTTCCCCGCCGCTGGCATGTGGAAGAGTTCTTCAACGCCCATCAGGCCTTAGGATGGAACCGGGCCGGCACGGCGAACCTCAATATCCGCTACGGGCAAATGACTCTGGCCCTGCTGGCGCAAGCGGCGATTCACCAACTACGAATGCGGCTGGGAGAGCCGGTCTGTGGCTGGGATGCGAACCATCTGGCGAAGGACTTCTTTCGCGGGCTCGAGGGCGACGTGCGGGTGCAGAAGGACACGATCCTCGTGACCTACTACAACGCCCCCAACGAAGCCCAGTTGCGCGCGCACTACGAGAATCTGCCGCACCGACTCCAGGAGGAAAACATCAATCCCCAGGTGCCCTGGCTCTACGGCTTCAAGCTGGACTTCCGCTTCCGCTGAAAACGCTGTGCCACGGGGGACCGGCCCACCCCAGTCCAATCAACTCGGCCCAGAAAATGGCTGATTCATCGCTGGGTAACAGGGCCAGAAACAAAACGATTCCCAGAGGGACGAAAGAACTCCTTCGGCTGGGCCCCGGCCTTCTTTCGCCCCTCCGGGGCTTAGCGTTGTTTCGGACCTGCGTACCCACCGTTGAAACGGTGGGCTATTGTCGGTCGTCCCTACGGGACTCTCTTGAGTCCCCGGCGCAGCCGGGATAAGTTCAGGTGGTGGGTGGCAGCGGCAAGCGTCAGCTTGCCGATGGCTTGTGCATACACTCGGACACCATCGGCAAGCTCCGAAGACTCCGCTTGCCGCTGCCACCCGTGGTTCTGCGTTTGCCCTGGGAATCAGACCGGCGGCCATTGACGGTGACCGCGAATTTCAGTATGAACTGTACTGGCGCACGCGGCATTTTTCCAGGCGGCTCCCGAAACAAGCGTAGTTAGGCGACAGCGGACTCCTTATGAATGAAGCGCCCGTAATACTGACAGCCGAGAACATCCACAAATCGTATCGGATGGGGGCGACGCGCGTGGTCGTGCTCAAGGGCGTGGACCTGGCCGTGCGGGAGGGGGAATTTGTGGCCATCGTCGGGGCCTCGGGCAGCGGCAAGAGCACGCTCCTGCACCTCCTCGGCGGCTTGGACAGGCCCGATAAAGGCACGATTCAATTCCAGGGCCGCGATGTCAATCGCATGGGTGCCCGCGAGCTGAATCGCTACCGCAATGAGAGGGTCGGCTTCGTATTTCAGTTCTATCATCTTTTGGACGAGTTGGATGTACTGGAGAACGTGGTCCTGCCGGCCATGGTCTCGCGCAGCGTTCTCGGCTGGCTGGTGTCTCGCCACAAGGCCCATAAGCGGGGCGAGGAGTTGCTCGGCCAGTTGGGGCTGCGGGAGCGGGCCCGGCACAAGCCGTACCAATTGTCCGGGGGCGAGCGTCAAAGAGTGGCGATCGGCCGGGCGCTGATGAACGAGCCCAAGCTGCTGTTGGCGGACGAGCCGACCGGAAATCTTGACTCCGCGACAGGAAGTGGTATTCTGAATGTTCTCGAAACGCTGAACCGGGCTGGACAGACGATTGTTCTGGTGACCCACGATGAGCGGGTCGCCCGCCGGGCCCAGCGCATCATAACACTGGTCGATGGCAGGGTTAAAGGTTGAGCCGGTGGGAGGCATGAGGTTGTTATGGCTTTGAAGATCTGGCTGGATACGGGGTTGGTCGACGAGAAGGACGCCAAGATCTCGGTTTTCGATCACGGCCTGCTCTATGGTGACGGCGTGTTCGAGGGTATCCGTGTCTATGAGAGCAAGGTGTTCGAACTGGACGCCCACATCCGGCGGCTTTTCGAGTCGGCCCGGGCGATCCGCCTGCCCATGCCCCTGAGCAAAGAGGCGCTGACCGAGGCCGTCGAGACGACGGTCCAGGCGAACGGCGTCCAGGACGGCTACATCCGGCTCGTCGTCACCCGGGGGATCGGCACGCTCGGTCTGAATCCCTTCACCTGCAAGAAGAGCGGCCTGTTCATCATCGCCGACAAGATCCAACTCTATCCGGATGAGCTCTACGAGGAGGGTCTGAAGATCATCAGCGCCACGACGGTGCGCAATCACCCGCTGGCCCTGCCGCCGCAGGTGAAAAGCCTGAACTATCTGAACAATATTCTGGCCAAAATGGAGGCTCTGGACCGCAATGTGCCGGAGGCGGTCATGTACAATCACGAGGGGTACGTGGCCGAGGCGACGGGGGACAATGTCTTCATTGTCAAGAACAACGTCATCTACGTGCCCCCGGTGGAGGCGGGCAGCCTGGAGGGCATCACGCGGGCCGTGGTGATCCGGCTGGCCCGGAAGGAGGGTCTGGACATTGTCGAGAAGAATCTCACCCGCTACGACCTCTACGTGTGCGATGAGTTCTTCCTGACCGGCACGGCGGCGGAGGTTATCGGCGTTGTCGAGATTGACGGCCGCACCATCGGGGACGGGACCGTGGGGCCGGTCACGCGGCTCTTGCGGGAGAAGTTCTACCGCTACGCCCGTGGGAAGGAGCAATCGTGAACCGCTTTGCCGGTGGTGCGCGGGCCGCACGCCGGACGGGGGAATGTCCGCCCATCATGAATGCACCCGATCACAGTCCCTGGCAGGCGATTCCCCCGTTTCAGCGGATTGAGCGGCCGCTCCGGCAGGTCAGTGAGCTGATCCACCGGTCCCTGGTGGCACAGGGCGAGCCGCCGGAACTGGCGCCTTTCCTCGGTCATTTACGGACGTGCTGCGGGAAGATGCTCCGGCCGGGTATGGTGCTGCTGGCCGGAGAGTGCTGCGGGACGCTGACCGAGGCGCACCTTCAGGTTTCGGCCATGGTGGAGATGATGCACCACGCGACCCTCCTGCACGACGATGTTATCGATGAAGGCCATACGCGGCGCGGGGTGCCCACGGCCAATTGCCTGTGGGGAAACGAATCCGCCGTGCTCCTGGGCGATTTTCTCCTGAGCCAGGTCTTTCGCATGGCCGCCGACGTGGAGTCCGCCGTGGCGCGCATCCTCGCCCAAACGGCGGCACGGGTCTGTCAGGGGGAACTGCGGCAGACCCTCCAGCAATGCAACTGGCAACTGAGTGAGCCCCAGTACCTTGAGATCATCACCGAGAAGAGCGCCTCGTTCTTTGGCGGTTGCTGCCGGCTCGGGGCGATGCTGTCACGTGCCCCTGACGAACGGATCGAGTCGTTGGCTCGCTTTGGACTGCTGGCGGGGATCGCCTTTCAGATCACGGATGACTTGCTCGACATCGCGGGAGATGAGAGTCACACGGGTAAGACGGCCCAGAGTGATCTGGCGAAGGACAAGCCCACGCTGGCTGTCATCCAGCTGTTACACACGGTCGATGCGTCCCATAAGCCGAACGTGCTCGCGCTTTTGGAGGCACCGAACGAGTCGAGGCGTGAGCTTCTGGCGGTGTTGGATCGCTCCGGCAGCCTGCGCTATGCACGCGGGGTGGCCGCCGACTATGTGGCCCAGGCGGCGCGGGCGCTGGAAAACGTGCCGTCGGGCCAGGCGAAAGAGGCGTTGCTCGAGACCGCTCGTTTCATGGCAAATCGGGTAGCCTAAGAGGGCGAGTGAGGAACCCTGGCTGGCACCGGGCCAAGGAATCCCTCAGTGCCACCCCAAGTGGTTTGAGCGTATCTTCTGGGGCAAAAGGTGCGTACCACAACCCCCGTGGACAAACGAATCTGTCCCTGGCACCCGCGAAGGGGAGTCTCTCACACACGTTCTAATGAGAAACAGGAGCCGATCCTGGGGATCAGCTCCTGTCTGATTCTACCGTTCCTTGTCCGGCGCTGGTGGCTACAGGTCCGTGGCTGTTCCCGGGATGAAGCTGACGCCCACACCGACCAGCCAGGAATCTCCGGTAATCTGCCCTTCCACGGACAGGTTCCACTCCTTGGTGGCCTCCCAGCGTGCGCCGAACTGAGCGCCAATCTGGGAGGACTCCTGCAGATCGCTCGTCCAACGGATGGTGCTGATACCCGCGTCACCGAGCACGGTGCTGGCGGCAAAATCCATATCACCCCGGACGAATTGCAGGAAGGGTCCCGCCCACAGTCGCCACGTGTCGATCTGGTAAGCGGCCGCCAGCGCCATCTGCGCTTGCCAGTACTTGAGGCTCACGTCGCCGGCCCAGGACTCATCCGGCTGCAACGGATCCGTCACGCCAAAACTGCTGTCGCCCGGATGAAACCACGTGACTTGGGCCAGTCCGCCGAAGCTCCACGGGCCACAGCGACAGAACGTGGCGCGGGTTCCCATGCCCCAGGCCAGTCCGAAGCTGCTGTCCAGATCGTCCTGGGCCTGCCGGGCCTCCGTATCGGCCGGCACGAGGACCAGCGAGTCCTGGGCATCCGAGGCGCCGACGCGGGCGAAGATGTCCCAGTTCTCACATAGACCATAGGCGAGCGTTCCGAAGAACATGTTGCTCGTGACATCGTCGAGCCGGAAGGGCTGCGTCCAGGAGAATACACTGTTGTCCAGGAATACCTCCCGGACCCGGCCGAAGGCCTCCAGGTTGCTCTGCTCATAGGCGTATTCGGCGCCTATGGCCCATTGCCCTTGGCTCAGGGTCGCCGTGGGCAGCCCCATCGGAGCGCCGCCGGACGCGACGGATACGAAAACACCTGTCGCCGCCAGAACGGCTATCGCAAGTACCTTGGTCCTCATGTCCATCCCTTTCCCAGAGAATTGCCTGCCTGCGTTCTGCCAGACCTTGGCAGACCACCGGCTGGTTTCGCCTTCCCTTTTCCTCCCTCCCCCGGCGGCGCGCCGCGGCTCCCCCTTCTCCTCGGCGGCAAACGGCCACAGCCTCTTCTTCGGCAGGCCGGCCCCAGAGCATAAAAAAAAGCTGCGAGTCGAACGCGACTCGCAGCTTCACTGTCAACCATTAACCTGGGATAGGCCGATCCAAGACCGTTTGGTTCTGGGACTTCCCAATCTCATTTGAACTGATGGACGATGCCCACGAAGATCGCGTACCCGTCCTCGGCGAGATCGTCGGAAATATCGTTGGCATAGAAGTTATACTGAAACTCGAAGAAGATATCGTTATTGGGATTCAACTCATACCTGACGCCGGCGAGCGGCCCATAGAGGATTCCATCGGTCGAACCACTATCCTCCCAAGCGATGGTTTCCTCCCCGTCGCCATCTGGAACGTCAAACTCTCCGCTTTGAGTAACGTCCCAGTTCTCCCAGCCGACCTGAGCGCCGATATACGGCACCAAGAGGTTACCCGGCATGAAGTGATACTTCACGTTGACCCCGATGCCCCATTTCTTTAGCTCCGTGGGCACCATGAACTGATAATCCGCGTCGCTGTACGTGCCGGCGACTCCGACCCGAATGTTATCGGTGACGAAATAGCCAAGCCCTGCCGCGATGGACCATGCCGTCATGTCGTCCCCATCATCCCAGGGTGAGTTCCAGTTCTGGTAGCTGCCGAGGGCCTCAATTTCCGTGTCCCCTTTCTGAACGGCGGCACCTGCCACACCCGCAAACAGTAGACTCACCACAGCCAACCCAACCAAACTACGTTTCATAATACTCCCCTTTCAATAAGTGTCACTCACACTGGCTTTCTGGCGAACCAGACATTATGCCTACGATCTAAGACAAATCTGACATTCCGTGGTCGATCCCTTGCACGGACTCTCATGCGTTACGGCCTCCCAGCAAAGTAACCCTGTACACTATCCCTTGGTAGCGGGTATTGGGTAGCAGTGTAGCGACCCGCCGTGGGAAAGCAAACAAAAAAATGGTGTTTTCGCTTTTTTTTGCGTGCGCGATGGCGCGACAGCGGTAAAAGCGGGGATATTTGTGGACATTGTGGAATTCGCCTATTTTTACTTGGGTGGTCGTGGGATGGAGTGAAATTCATCTAATATCTTGTCATGACGCGGTTTACGACAGGGGTGACGGAGCCGTCACTCGGCCCGGCGCGTCAGGTGGAATCCTTGGGGAAAAGAGTGCCGGCCCGTGGCGATTTTCAGGGCTGTTCTGCCACGGGGGCTCTGTGACGTGTGCGGCTCGCCGCCGGGCCGCAGGCGTCGTGACAAAACGGGAAGACCGGGATGGGGCCCGGCCAGGGGATACCAGGGGGGGCAACAAATTAATGATAAAGTAGGTTTCCAATATAGAGATTTACCGGCGCGGGCGCCTCGCGCCCCAAACAGGACAGCACGTACCTGTAAGTCCTGTGCGGCAGGACAGTGCCCCAAGTCCGTGGCCGGTTCTCCTTTAGGCCGGCTCCTGCCGCGTTAGCCGAGGGCGGGTGGCCATTCCATCAGGATCGTATTGCTCGGATAGGGATGTCTGTAGCAACGCCGTGGGGTCATGAGTACCAGGGCGGTCGCGTGCCTTTTCAGGGCAAGGCCTCTCACCGGGAGAAAGACAATTCGTTCACTCCTATGCTTATTGGTGGTACCAGCATCGAAGGCAGAGCGTTACCCTTTGGCCGACCAGAGTAGCGCAAGCGAAAGGCAGTGGAGGGCAAGAGACTCAGAGAAGATTGTCGTTGAAGCCGGGAATCCTAACCCTTAGTATGGGAATGTTGGATGGATGTCCGCTTTAGCGCGCGGGCGCTGATGGATTGGGTCAAAGGGGTAGCATCAATGAGGAACCATTCCCGGCCGTGGATGCAATGGGTGGTGCTGATGGCGGCGCTGCTCGTGTTTCTGGTGCACCTGGGCCGCCCGCGGCTGGGCAGTCCTCACGAAGCCCGCGTGGTGGTCACCGGTCGCAACATGGCGGAGTCCGGCGACTGGATCGTGCCCCACTTCAACGGCCAGATTCGGTTGCAGAAGCCGCCCCTGCCCTACTGGACCATGGCGTGCCTGGTCAAGGCTTTCGGACCGGTCGAGGAAGGACTCTTTCGCTTGCCCTCGGCCCTGATGGGCGTCGGGGTCGTGCTGATGACTTTCTTCATGGCCCGGTCCACCTTCGACCGGGAGACTGGACTGTGGGCCGCCCTGGTCTTGGCCCTCTCCACCAAGTTCATCATCGAGTCCAGGCTGGCGCGGGTGGACATCTACCTGACCTTCTGGTCCACGGCCTCCCTGCTGATTCTGACGGTGATCTTCTTCGGCGCGCGCCGCCGGGACTGGCTGTGGATTGTGCTGGGGGTCTGTCTGGGCCTGGCCGTGCTGGCCAAGTGGGTCAACGTTTTCCTGTTCGTGCTGGCTCCGGCGGTGTACGGGCTGATCATGCTTCCGGACCGCCGTCCCCGATGGACTTGGTTGGCGGCCTGTGCGGCCACCCTCGGCGTGCTGGGCCTATCCTGGATCATTCTGCTCGTCCACCGAATCGGCTGGGAGACGCTCGCGGCGGCGTGGCACCGGGAAATCTACGACAATGTCACCACGCCCGTGCGCAGCGGCAATCATGGCGTTCTCTACTATATCCCTCAACTCCCGGTCTTGACCTTCCCGTGGTCGGTGTTGGGGCCCGTGGCCCTGATACTGCCGCTGGTGCCCCGGTTCAAGCCCCAGCGTGTGCAACTGGTGTGGTGGGTGCTGGTCGTGCTGATCCCTCTGGCCGTCCTGTCCTTCGTGAGCAAGAAGAAGGTCGACTACCTCCTGCCTGCCCTGCCGGCGCTGGCCGTGCTGGCGGCGCGGGCGTGGAAGGGGATCGAGGAAGAGATCGCGCCGGAGGCGCCGGCCGGCATACGCAATCCGCGAACACCGATTGGCCTGATCCAACCAGCAGTTCTCCTCTTGGCTGCTCTGGGGCCGGTGGGCTACTGCCTGTGGGACCGGGAGGCGCCGCGCATGGGCGCGGCCTTGGCCGGCGGCTTGAGCCTGGGTGCCGGAGGGGCGCTGGCTCTCCGCGCCGTGCTCCAGGGCCGGGGAAGGGAGGCCTTTCTCGCCTTGTGCGCCGGCGCCGCCGGATTCAGCCTCATCCTCTTCGGAGTCCTGGTGCCCGGTCTCAGCCGGACCTCTTCCGCGGGCTTTGCCCACGCGGTGATGGATATCGTCGGCGACGCGCCTTTGGTATACTACCGTGGGCGAGACGATACCCTTGTCTATTATCTCGGGCGCCCCATCCCCTCAGCGGCTACGATGAAGGAGCTTCGGGGCTATGCCCAGGACCATCCGGGGGCCTTTGTGCTGGTCCAGGCCGCCGGCGTAGACGAGGCCCGGCAAGTGGCCCCGGACGTCGTCCTGCACGACCCACGGTTTCGCGACGTCTCTGCACCTTTGCCCGGCCAGGGAAAACGGGCCCTGGAGATGTACCTTCTGAGTGGTGCGTCCTGCGAATTCCGGGGCGCCCATTCCGGGGATCCCGGGGAGACCCTGCCGAATCCGGCGACGCGCCCAGGTGGTGACGGGTAGCGCTCTGCGCGTGCGCCTTCTTTGGGAGGGCAAGTGCCGGTCGTATGGGAACTCACGAATGGCCCGGGCGAGCCGGTCGCAACGAGCCCCGCGCGGTCCGTCGAGACCGCAAACGCTCCCCCCTGAAGCGCGCGATTCAGGGAGGGAACGCAATGCCGCTGAAGGAACCACCCGTTGTGGCGGTCCCCGGTCTCGGCGCGGGCAAGTGTAGAGGGCGCATCAGAAAGCCAGGACGCCGCCGAAACTCAGAGTCTCGCCCAACTCACGGGAGCTGCGCATGCCTCCCAGGTCGATGCCGTCGCCGTACTCTGCATAGAAGGAGAACGCCTTGTTAACGCGATACCCACACCGGACCCGCAGAAAACAAGCGATAGGCTCAGCCCGATGATTGTAGCTGATCTGCGGGCGACTGTCTCCGAGGGGGAAGAAGAAACGGCCCGCCAGGTAGATCGGGGAATCGTAGATGTTCTCCAGCGCGACGGTATAGTCAAGTGCGTACCGGGCCACCACACGATCCTCGAAAGGGATTCCCGGATTCGGGTCAAATTCATTATGGGGTGGGAAATAGTAGAACTCCAGCGTGTGATCGATGCGGGCCGGGCGGCAGGGAAACGAAAAGTCATAGCCGAGCAGGAGCGCGTTCCAGGGGACGGCTTCCAGGCTCTGCGGATGGCCACGGTGCTTGGAACTCTTGACGCCCACCGAAAAGTCCCAGGGGAATCTGTAGCGGGCGCCATATTCAAACTGCGTGGCGACGTAGGAGGCGTCGGCTGCGTTCAGGAGCACATCCGCATCGACCATCGCGTAGAGATTCCGGGACAGGGGCGTGATCGGTAGGAGCACGGACGCATACACGCCGTAGCCGGCCTCGTCGTTCGTGTGAAGTCGTTGCGGAAAAAGATACTCCAGGCTTGGTACATAGACGCGGGGGGACAAGTAAAACAGATCATTCTGGTCCTGCACCCTCTTCAAAGGGATATGGCCGCAGGTGGCAACGGTACCCGACGCCAACACAATGGCAGACAGCACCGGTGCATAGTGGGACAGTCGCATACTGGTCTTGCCTCCAAAAACTGTTCCAGGTCTTGTGAGCCGACATTTCCCATTGGACGATGACTGGCTTGACACGGCCCTTTTGGAGTACCAGTATGACACCTCGCCGTCGGATCTGCAAGCCCAACGACCTCAATTCAACCGCCGACAGCGGATGGGTTCCCAAAACTACGTTGGAGCGGCTTAGCCGGCATTTCGGGCCCGATGTGACCAGAGGAGCGTCACTGCTCCCCTCCTCGGTTGTCTATTTGTGGGCCGGTGCGCTGCGTCATATTGGGGGCCTCGCGGGGATGGCGGCGAACCGCCGAATCCGATCCAGAATCGCTCGGTACAGGCGACACGGCACCGCGACCTCGGCCCACGGGAACGTCACAGATCGGGCGTGGTGCACGATCTTGCTGCCGATCTTGAGCAGGTCAGGATAATGCGCGGTACGAACTCTGCGACCAAATCCCGTGGAGTGAGCGCAGTCCCTGGGGTAGCAGGCTCAAAGCCTCGGCTTTGGGGATGGCCTGACCCTTACCTGAGATCCACGTCCGCATCCAACCATCCCCAGGCCTTCCGGCCTGGAGGCTGCTACCCGGTCCCCTCTGAGACGTAGTCGCAGTTCCTTGTGAGGCGCACGGGAATCCGTTCGACGCTCAGCCAGGCGATTCCTATAATGTACCCATGCAGAAGGACCAAAGCAACAAGAAGTTGTTTGACGACCTGGAGCAGGCCCAACGGCAGTCCGCCGCACCGCTGGCGGCGCGGATGCGGCCGAGGACGCTGGCGGAGTTCGTCGGGCAACGGCAGTTCCTGGGGCCGGGCAAACTGCTCACGCGGATGCTCCAGGCGGACCGGCTCAGCAGCCTGATCTTCTACGGTCCGCCCGGGGCGGGCAAGACCTCCCTGGCCATGGTCATTGCGAACCAGACCCGGGCGAAGTTCCGCTACCTCAGCGCGCCGGCCGCCACGGTCAAAGACATCCGCGACGTGAGCGCCGAGGCCCGGGATCGACTCAGCGCCGGCGGCGGCAAGACGATCCTCTTCCTCGACGAGATTCACCGCTTCAACCGGGCGCAGCAGGATGTCCTGCTGGACGACGTGGAAACGGGCATTCTCACGCTCATCGGCGCGACGACCGAGAACCCCTATTTCTCCATCAACGGCCCGCTGATCTCCCGCAGTACGGTATTCCGGTTTGAGCCTCTCGACCGGGAGGATATCCTCCAACTTCTGCGGCAGGCCCTGCGCGACCCGGAGAGAGGTCTGGGGAAACTCCAGGTCGAGGCCGAGGAGAGGGCGCTGCGCTTCCTGGCGGACATGGCGGACGGCGATGCCCGCAAGGCCCTGACCGCGCTGGAGGTGGGTGTGCTCTCGCAGAGAGGCGAGGCCGGTGGCGGAGGCGCAAAATTTAACCTGGACGTCGCGAAAGAGTCGATACAGCAGAAAGCCGTGCTCTATGATGAGACGGGGGATACGCATTACGACCTGGCCAGCGCCCTGCAAAAGAGCATGCGCGGGTCGGACCCGGACGCGACTGTCTATTGGCTGGCCCGTATGCTCGCGGGCGGCGAAGACACCCGTTTTATCGCGCGACGGATCGCCATTTGTGCGGCGGAGGATGTCGGCAACGCCGATCCGATGGCGACCGTGCTGGCGGCGGCGGTCGTGCAGGTCTCGGAGTTCGTGGGACTGCCGGAGGCCCAGTTGGCTTTGGCCCAGGCGGCCCTCTACGTCGCTTGTGCGCCGAAGTCCAACGCCAGTGCCGCCGCGATCTGGAGCGCCGCCGCGGATGTGCAAAACGAGTCGATCCGGTTGGTGCCGTTGCACCTGAGGGATTCTCATTACGCGGCCGCGAAAAAGGCCGGCGTGGGAGCCGAATACCTATACCCGCATGACTATGAAGGGGGTTTCGTCCCGCAGGAGTATCTGCCAGGGCCGCCGAAAAACTACTACGTCCCAAAAAACGCCGGCTACGAGAAAAATATTGCACATCATTTACAAACCTTGCGCTCGTTGGTAGATAAGGGCAGAAGATCCAAGAGTACGAAAACCGATGGAAATCAGGGACCCGTTGATGGACAAGGCTGAGTTGCGACGCGAGCTGCGCAACCGCCTGCTGGCGATACCGCCCGAGCAGCGGAAGGAAAAGAGCAAGCGGGCGTGCCGGAATCTGATCGCGACCGAGCAGTATCAGAATGCCTCGATCGTCATGCTGTTCCTCTCCCTGCCGCACGAGGTCGATACCTCGGAAGCGATCTTGCAGGCGTGGCAGCTCGGGAAGACTGTCGCCGTTCCCAAGATCTCCTGGCAGCAGCGCCACATGATCCCTGTGCAGATCTCGTCCCTGGAGACAGGTTTCGACGCGGGTGCCGGGGGGCTGCGCAACCCGGTGGCCGGCGTACCGATTCCCTTCGGGCAGATCGACCTGGTGGTGGCGCCCGCCCTGGGCTTCGACCGTCGCGGCAATCGTCTGGGCCGGGGCGGGTCGTTTTACGATCGGTTCTTCGCCAACAAGGAAGTCATTGCGTCCCGTTGCGGTCTGGCGTTCGCCGAGCAAATCATGGATTCCATCCCCATCACGGCCAGCGATCAGCCGGTCGACCTGGTGGTGACCGATGAGGAAGTGATCCGCCGGGACGGGCAGAAAGGAGCATAGGATGGCTCGGTTGTTTTCCCGGACCAACGGCGTTGTTGTGATTCTGGCGGTCGTCGTGTTCGCCGGCATCGTTTTCCTGCTGTTTCGGAGCCGCCTCGCGGGTCCGCAGGAGGCCGCCGCCAGCGATGGGACGCCCGTTTCCACGGAGGCCGACGGCGGGGGCGAAGCCGCTCTCCTGACGGTGGCCGGGACGGCGTCCGACGGCGGTGCCTCGTTGGTCCCGGGGCAGGACCCATCCGGCGAGGCGGATTCGATGCCGGCCGGTACGCCGAGCCCGCAACGGCCGGAGGTCGACGCGGCCATCACCGAGACGGTGAATCTGATTCGATCTCAGCCCGGCGAGCTCATTCGGGCACGCGACAAGCTCAACAAGCTGCTGCAAGGCGAGATCACGCCCGAGCAGCGCCAGACGATCAAGGACGAGATGGCCAGACTGTCCAAGGATTGGTTGTTCGGTCCCGCTGCTTTTCCGGGCGACATGCTGTGCGACACATACACGGTCAGGCGGGGCGATCTGCTGGATGTCCTCGGCCGACGGATGAAAGTCCCGTACGAGATGCTGATGCAGATCAACAACATTCAGCGTCCCCAGGCCCTCCAGGCCGGTCGGGCTCTGAAAGTGGTGCACGGGCCGTTCCACGTGAAAGTCAATCGCTCCGCCTTCACGCTGGATCTATATCTACAGGACATGTACGTGCGGAGCTTCAAGGTGGGTTTGGGCAAGCCCGGCTATGAGACGCCCACCGGCCGCTGGCGCGTCCAGGAGCGCGGCAAGCTCATCCGGCCTCCGTGGACCGACCCGGACACGGGCCGGCAGTACAAATCGAGCGATCCGGATTACCCCCTGGGCACGCGGTGGATCGGCCTCGACGGCGTGGACGGGGCCGCCAAGGGCAGGACGGGATTCGCCATTCACGGCACGAAAGAGCCGGAGCAGATCGGCACCGCCGGCTCGCGTGGCTGCATCCGCATGTACAACGACGATGTCGAGCTCATGTACAGCCTGCTGGCCCCGCTCTACTCGCAAGTCGACGTCGCGGACTAAAGAGCGCTACGATGATCTTCGAGCGTCCGTCGGTTGCGCCGCTCGGTACGTCCCACGCCTGACGTCCTGCGGAACGAGCATCGCAACCGGTCAACGCCAGCCGATCCTTGCCGGTGCGCAGGTTCAGGCGGATTCTTTGCGGATCTGCTGCTTGGCTATCGCCAGGTCGGCCTCGCCGGTGACGATATCCCGCGTGATCACGTACCTGGCCGGCTTGGATTCCTCCGGCAACTGGTACATCAGGTCCACCATGAGCTCTTCCGTGATCGCGCGCAGGGCGCGGGCCCCCGTGTCGCGCTTGAGGGCTTTGCGGGCGATCTCCATCAGGGCCTCGTCGCTGAACTCCAGCTCGGCGTCTTCCATCTCGAAGAACCGTTGATACTGCCGGCACAGCGCGTTCTTGGGCTTGGTCAGGATATCGACGAGAGCCTCTTCGTCGAGCGTCCCCAGCGTGGCGATCACGGGCAGACGCCCGACAAATTCCGGAATCATGCCGAACTCGATGAGGTCCTCCGGGATGACCTGTTCGAGAACACCCGTGAGGTCCGCCTTCTCATTGGTCTGGGTGGCGAGTTCGGAGCCAAAGCCGATCATCTTGCGGCCCAAGCGTTTCTTGATGATGTTCTCCAGCCCGACGAACGTCCCGCCGCAGATGAAGAGGATGTTGCTCGTGTCCATCTGGATGTAGGACTGCTCCGGGTGCTTCCGGCCCCCCTGGGGCGGGATGTTGGAGATCGTGCCTTCGAGCATCTTGAGCAACGCCTGCTGCACGCCCTCGCCGGAAACGTCACGGGTGATCGAGATGTTCTGGTAGGTCTTGCCGATCTTGTCGATCTCATCGATGTAGACGATGCCGCGCTGGGCCGCCTCCAGATCGAAGTCGGCATTCTGGAGCAATCGCAGCAGGAAGTTCTCCACGTCCTCGCCGACGTAACCCGCTTCCGTGACCGTCGTGGCGTCGCAAATGGCGAAGGGGACTTCGA
>CAYHAJ010000094.1:0-9280 GCA_964354535.1 uncultured Pirellulales bacterium | reverse complement strand
AAGATGCCCTCGCCACGGCGAGCGGCCCGCATCCTGTCCCCGCGCGGGGGGCATCGGCGTGAGCACCAATCCGAGGACAAGGCAGACAGTCACTCCCGACAGAAATCGTGTGAGTGCAGGTCTCATTTCCAGCCATTCCATGCTCGGTCACTCCCGATAAACCGTCACTTCCCGGCTCGCCGTCACTTTGCCGTACAGCTCATGCGTATCGTAGGTGACCCTGATCGTCAAGGTCTCTTCTTTGTTGTTGAGCTGGAAGTCTTCCGGTACGCGCCACGAGTACCCGCAGGTGCCGTCTCAGCCAAAGGGCATCACGCCCTCCGCGACGATCTCGCCGTTGGCCCGCGCGATCGTCACCTTGGGGTCGAGTGACACGTCCTGCTCGTAATGATGTCTGGGGCCGTAAGGGCCGGCGGACGCCTTCTCCTGCTTTTGCGCGGTGTCGTCCAAGTGGCGAATCATGAAATCCTGGACCGGATCGATCAGGACGGCCATGACACTGAGCTCTTCACCCAGTTTGACGCGATGATCGCGGGCCGGACGGGCGAACAGCACCGCCGGCTGGTTCGAGAAATCCAGCACGAAGGGCTGATCCGCGCGGATGTGGATACCATACACCCACGGACGGTTTCTTAGATCCATTCGCCTGCCATCCGAATGGTAGTTGTTGGAGAGGTTGATGCGCAGCTTGCCGAACCGGACGGTCAGGTCCTCCGGCAGGTAATCGCCGACCGGCAGCTTGCACGTTTGGACCGGCGAAACCACCGGCGTAGCCCGGTAGTCTCGTCCGACTTCGCCCACCGCCACGGTCATTGTTCGGGAACGCAGCGACCCCTGAACATCCATGATATCTACACTTCGGCTGCCGGCGCCCACTTCGAGAACACCCAACGGTCCTGTATAGGAGCGAACCATCAGCTTGTTCCCGGCGGGCGTTGCGGAGAATCGGTAGAACGTGCCATCGATCTTGTGCAGGGCCGCCAGTTGGTTGCCCCCGATCCATACCGGGCGGGATTCGCTGCCCACCGGAATCACGCGCAGAGCGGTCCACGGGTGGTCGAACCAGCCGGCCGTGATGTGGTTGTGACCCAGCAGGACATCGTACTTGGCACCCGCGAGGTGAATCCGGCCCCGGCGGGCCTGGGTGGTGACAAAATGAACCCACTTGTATCCTTCTCTCGAGACCCTCAGACGCGGCATCATCTCCAAGGGACGTTCACCCTGGGAGCCAAAGGCCAAGGGAATAGCGAGGTTCTCGAAACAGGCTTGTTGTGTCGTGTCCGCGTAATTCGTCGCGGCCCCTTTCGGCGGGTTTCTCTGCACCGACAGGACCTTATCGTTGGTCAGGTCCCCGTCCTGGTTGAGATCGAAATAGAGCCGGTCGTAGCCTTTGCCTGTGCCGCGGGATTCATCCAGGGCCAGTTGGTAGATTGTGTGCGGGTCCGGCTTACCGAACAGATCGGCGAAGCTCACCCGGCCGTAGAGCGGCTGCTGCGAGTGGAAGCGCGGATACACCTTGACGTTCGGGTCAGGGCCTGGATGAGTGATTGCCTGTTGTCCCTCCCCGAATTCCCGCGCCCGCTCTGTGAGATCGAAGGCCGAGACTTCCTTGAGCCGGAATGTCCATTCCCGCCCTTGTGCCGTCGAACCGCCTGGGGCCGCCGTCCGGCTCTCGCCTCGGAGGCTGGCCACGTGCCTTCGGGCGAGCACCAGCAGCACCGGAATGGCGGCCAGTAGTACGAGGCCTGCCATGACATACAAGCCGTATCGGTTCGGTCTGGTCATCGGTACACCACAATCTCCCGCTTTCCCTTTACGGTTCCGTATAACTCCCGCGTGTCGTAGGTCACCTTGATCGTCAGGGTCTCTTCCTTGCCGTTGATCGCAAAGTCTTGTGGTACTCGCCACGAGTACCCGCAGGTGCCGCCTCAGCCAAAGGGCATCACGCCCTTCCCGACGATTTCCCCGTTCGCACGCGTGATGACCACGTTGGGGTCGTAGGACCAGGGACGGAGCATCATAAGCTCCCGGCCGTCCGGCAGCTTGAACGGTTCCCGCCGGGTGCGGGTCGGGTCCGTGAGGCTTCCGATCATGATGTCCAGCACCGGGTCGACCAGCACCGCCTCCACTTTGATCTCGTCACCCGCACGGACCCGGGCGTCCGCCTGGGGCTGCGTGAAGAGGACCACGGGCTTGTTCGCGAAATCCAGCACGTACGGCTTCTCCGCGCGGATGGCGATGCAGTAGAGCGGCGCGTGGCCGGTCGATTGCCCCGGGGCCCTGGGGTGGTAGTTGTTCGAGAAGCCAACGCGGAGGTCTCCTATCTCGGCCCGTCCGATGGCGGGATAGTAGTCTCCCACCGGTATTCGGCATTGCTGGTTCGCGCCCGGCAGATCGTCGCCCAGCCAGTCCCCGACGGCCACAATCGACTCCTTGGACTCGAGCGAGCCGCGCAGTACCAGCTTGTCGATCTTCCGCCCGCCGGCCGCAAACTCGAAAACGCCGAGCGGGCCCTCGTACGGGCGCATGGTCAGCTTGTCGCCCGTCGGGGTGCAGGAAAAGCGATAGTAGCGGCTGCCCAGCCGGTGCATGGCTCTGAGGCGATCCCCGCCCCACCAGGAGGGCGGCTGGCCTCCTGCGGGAGTCAGGATCAGAGTCGTGTTTGGGTGGCCCAGTGGCGCCTGGATCGTGAACCCGTAGCCGAGGAATGCTTGATAAGGCTCGAAGTCGATTTTGAATTCGCCGACATGGATGTGGGCGGCCGTGAGCTCCAAACGCGGCCCGCTGCCTGTATACGTCCGCAGGCAAGGGAGCAGCTCCAGGGACTGCACGGCGCCAGACCCGAGATCGAGCAGGACCGTCACCAATTCGAAGTATGTCTCCCAGGACGCCCCCAGAGAGGTCAGACGATCCGCCACCTCCTTCGAGGGTCTGCGCGGGCGGTCATTGGTCAGGTCCCCATCGTCGTTCTCGTCGAAATACAACAGGTCATAGTCGCCGCCCGGGCGGGAACAGTCGAGCGCGAAATTCACGCTGCGGCGTGTGGCCAGCCTACTGGATTCGGTCTTTCCATACAGAGGCGTCCCGGACGTGAACTGTGGATACTTGACCTGAGGGGCCTTCTCGGTTTCCCGCGCCGCATAGTTGGGGCGCAGGAGTAGACGGCGTACGCGTTCCGAGGCCACCTCCCACACCGGGACCTTCTTCAAGTCCACCACGATCTCCTTTGAGGGAGCAGCCGGAGCCGGCCCTGCAACTCCGCGTGCCTCCTGCCCAAACGCCAGGGTAGAGGCGAAGAGAGGCAGGATAAAGGACAAGAGGATTCCGCCGGCGGCGTGGATGAGATCGCTTTTCCGATTCTTCATGGCATTCCCTCCAAAAGCACTCTGCCTACCTTACCACAAAACCCGTTGGCAAGCAAGAATCGCGGGAATTTCCTATCTTCTTGACGGGGTAAGGGCACCAACGTTACAATAGGCCCGGTCCAGCAATTTGGAGGGCCCGGATATGCAGGCCATACGACACAAAGAGACATGGGGGCGTGCCGTGGCAGCAGGCTGCCTGTTGGTTCTGGCAGCGGCCGTGCTGTGCAGCGGGCAGGAGCAGCCGCCCCTGAATCGCAATCTGAAGATTCTTTACGCCGGTCATCCCGGCACGGACCGCGAGAAGGACTTTGTCGGCTTCCTCAAAAAGTACTTCGACGTGGTCCAGACGGGCAACCTGCGGACGTTCAAGGAGGCCGACACCCAGGGCTTCGACGTGACGCTCCTGGACTGGGACCCCCCGGACAAATTCGACATCGACGAGTTCCGCCTGCCCCTCTCCGGGAGCTTCTCCCGCCCGGTCGTAACCTTTGGGGTCCCTGGGGGTTGGATGTGTGGCCGGTGGCGTCTCAAGACGCGCCACAACTGAAGCTGCCTGGGAGATGCGGCTCATGCTGAGTTGCTTGACCATGAAGTGTACCGCACCCCGCTGGCGGTCCGGCCCGATTTCGAGTCGTGGGATACGCCGGACAATTACCGGCGCAATCGGCAATTTCAAGTCGGCCCAGAGTTGCCCGGCAAGATGAAAGTCTGGCTTGTGCAGAAAATCGGCAAGAAAGACGGTGGTTCAGTCCCCGTGTGGGATGATTTCCCGGATTCCCCGGATGAGGAGATTCTGGCGCTGGGCTTCAACTCGGGAAAAGCCTACGGCACCGCAGGCATCGGACGCCAGGGTAATTTTCTTCAGTGGGGTTATTCCGGCTCGCCCTCGCAGATGACGGAGGCTGGGCGGAAGCTCTTGGTCAACTGCATCCATTATATCCATCGGTTCGACGGCAAGCCCCCGCTGGTTCGTCCCGGGTCCGGCGCGCCGCGCCTCCGCGCCCTGTCGTGCGCCTACAACATCAACAGAGTCAAAGACCCGAGGGGTTTCTTTCTCAGTTGCTTCCCCGAGGCGCTTTATGAAAAGTACCATTCGGACCCCAATGGCCTTATGGAATATTACCGCCCCAACATGGAACGGGTCTACGGGGGCGAGGGAGTGTTGTTCAGGGTGGACGAAGAACTCAAGGGCCTGGGCCTCGATTCCAACCGCAAGATCGCCAGCTTGCAGCGTCTGATCGAATTGCTGGACGATGCGCAACACGCGGCCACGGCAAAGAAGCTCCTGGGTCGCTACACCCAGTGCTCGTTCGAGGCCCCGGCGGAGTGGCGACGGTGGTTCCAGGAAAACAAAGACCGCATCTACTTCACGGATACCGGCGGGTACAAGTTCAAGGTCGTACCGGAAGGATATCTCATCGGGAAAGACAGCCGGGCAGCGACAGGCCAGTCGCCGTCTCGATAGAACACGCAAGATCGCATGCAAGATCGCATGCAAGAGGAGATGCCTATGCTTGCTTCGACGGGGATTCGAAAGATCGGTGTCGTATCGTCGGTCCTAGTGGTAGTCCTGCTGGCAGGCACGTGGAGCCGGGCTCAATCCCCATCGGCTCCGGCGGTTGCCGAGATAAGCAAGCTCCGCATCCTGTATGCGGGCCATCCCGGCACGGACCGCGAGAAAGACTTCGTCGGTTTCCTCAAGAAGTACTTCGACGTGGTCCAGACCGGCAATCTGCAGACGTTCAAGGAAGCCGACACGCAGGGCTTCGACGTGACACTGCTGGACTGGGACATCAACGAATTCAAGGGGCCGCGTCCGCAGCTCTCGGAGAATTTCTCCCGTCCCCTGATTACGCTTGGGGTCCCCGGCGGACTGATCGCCATGCAGTGGAAGCTCAAGACGGGGTACTTGTGAAACTGCATGGAAAACGCGGCTCATGTTGAGTCGCTCGACCGTGAAGTGAACCGTACGCCGCTGACCGTTCAGCCCGAGTTCGAGTACCGCAAGACGCCGGACAACTACCGTTACAGCTTCTTCGGTCCCGGCCCCTTGCCCGACCAGATCAAGGTGTGGCGCATCCAGGCGAGCCAGAAGGGCAACGTCGTCGCCCGCGGGTATGGCTTTGAGGATTCCCCCGACGCCGAGATCATCGCGGTCGGGTTCAATCACGGCAAGGCCTACGGCGATGTCGGCATCGGCCGGCAGGGTAACTTCCTGCAATGGGGCTACTGCGATTCACCCTCCCAGATGACCGAGGCCGGCCGGCGGCTGTTCATCAACTGCATTCACTACATCCGGCGTTTCGACGGCAAGATGCCGTTGGTGCGCCCGCGGATCAGTGGGCGGTCCAATGCCCTGCTCACGGCCTCGTACCTCAAGATTATCACGGAGAAGAAACGGTTTTTCACCAGCACATTCCCGGACGAACTCTGGGACAAGTACCAATCCGATTTCGACGGCCTACTCGCCTACTACAAAGAGAACCTGGAACTGGTCTACTGGGAAAGGGCCTATCGCGTCGACAGCGAGCTCAAGTCGCTGGGCCTCGACTCCAATCGCAAGATCGAGAGCCTGCAACGCCTCATCGATCTGCTGGGCGACGCACAGCGCGCCGGCACGGTCAAAAAGCTCTTGAGCCGTTATACCGACCAATCGTTCGGGACCCCGCCGCAGTGGCGGCAGTGGTTCGACGAGAGCAAGGGTCGTCTCTATTTCACCGACGTGGGCGGGTACAAGTTCAAGGTGGCGCCGGTAGGGTATCTCGCCGCGAAGTGGTCTGCCTACAAGGATTGGCTGCCAACCACCTCGGTCATGCTACGGTTGACGCTGGGTCGCATGGGGCAGGTTCCTCCGCAATTGCGGAGGGTGTGCGGGTTCCCCTTAGGGCGCGAAGAGAGGCCGCAGGAGCCAGAATGTGAAGGCGCCCGATACGAGCAGCATGAGGAGTGCGTACACTTTGCGCTGGTCGAGCATGACTCCGATCATGCTGAAGACCAGGGCCACAGGCGGGCAGAGCAGAATAAGGGATTTTACAAAGATCCCCAGCGGACTGCTTCACCCCGGGCGCAAAAGGAACAACAGCGCCATGGCCGCGCCCACAATCGCAAAGATTTTCGCGGACGTCTTTCCGTAATTCATCAGGAGTCTCTTTCGGCCAAACAAGCCCCTCACGTGAGTCGATCTCGTACGACAGACTTGCCGTGAATTGCTCTGGTATCAAAGCACGAGATGCGCAAGCCGCGCGAGAAAGACGTACGCCACCCAGAGCGTGAGAGCCCCGGAGACGAGTAGCGTTGCCAGGGTATACCACTTGCGGTCGCCCTTCGAGAAGCTGTTCGTGCTGAACACCAAAGCCAGCAGCGGACTCATCAATAAGGTGGGCCCTGCAAGGGTCGCCAGGAGACTGCCTCACCCCGGGCGCAGAAGCGAGACGGAAGCGAGGGTGATGCCGAAGAGTGCGAGGGTCCCTGCCGCGATCTTGCCCTGGTACATTCGTGGTCCTCTCAACTACTTCAGGTGACGCGTGTACCCCACCCGGCGAGTGACGCCAATTTTGTCGAAGTAGTCCAGCAGCGGAATCGCGTACTTGCGGCTGGTGTCGAGAAGGTACTTGAATTTGACGCTTTCCAAGCCGCCGTTTTGCTGAATGTAGGAGACGAGACGCTCTTTGGCGGTTGCCACCGCCTCGGTGTGAAAGAGCAGGTCCTGATCGATCCGGATGAGCTTCTGCTGCTCGGTGAGAATCCGCAGCACGCGCTGCACCTGGGGCGGCGGGACTCGCATCTGATCGGCGATCTCCTGGGGGCCGGGCGGGTCAAACAAGTGTTTGCGAAATAGCGTCTCCACACTCTGGAGCAGTTGCTGCTCGGCATTGTTGAACTGCTCGCGATGCTCCGGGATGGCCAGGAAGCCCTTGCGGTCGGCGAGCTT
The DNA here is from genome assembly GCA_964354535.1 of uncultured Pirellulales bacterium. Taxonomy (GTDB): domain Bacteria; phylum Planctomycetota; class Phycisphaerae; order Sedimentisphaerales; family Anaerobacaceae; genus PLanc-01. Next base: position 1,984 of record CAYHAJ010000094.1, on the reverse strand, counting down.
GCCCTCGGCCCGCAGACGCTCGAGCACGCCCTCGAATACGTCCTTTCGGAGTGGCGAGGGCGTCTCGCCCTTGCGTGGCGAGGCCATCCTGGCCTTGTCCTCCGATTGCTGCTGCGGCGACCCGGCGCCGGCAGGACGCGAGGGCAGGATGCCCTCGCCACTAGAAGACAAGGGCGGGACGCCCTCGCCACGTAAGAACTCCGTCAGAAGTTGCTCGCGGCCGATGCCGGGGCTTTCAGGTCTTTTGCTGTGAAATTCACGGACAATGTCCAGCAAGTGCTGTTGGACGCGTGCGGCGGTCTCCACGTGGATGTAGGTCCTGCTGCTGAGCGGCAGAATGCGATTGTCGTTGACGAGTTGCGTCAGAAGGGGGGCAAGCTCCTTGGGTGGTATCTTGCTGCGCAGCGAGATCTGCCGTTCGTCCGCGGCCAAGGCGTCGGCGGTCTTGATGCAGTACTCAACAAAGTCCTTCGGTTGTGCGACGGCCTTCGCTCGTTCGCCGATCTCCTTGAGAACATCCGGATGCGTGCGTTTGAGGCGTTTCTCGATCGCTTCGATGATGATGCCGCCGCCGAGGGTGCGGGTGGGGGAGAGGGAGCGGATGATGAAGTGGTCGCGCGGTCCCGCGACGATGGGATGGTCCAAAAAGACCTGGATCAGGCATTGCCGGCCCGGCTTGAGTGCGCCTTCCTGGAACAGGTAGACGCTGGCCGGAGTTTCCGAGGTGCCGGTGTGGAACTTGACCTCGGCGGCGTTCTTGAGGTCTGCTTTCTCCAGATCGAGCAGCTTCAACTCGCACAGGTACCACTGGTGCGGGGCGAAGTAATCGCTAATCGTGATGACATTGCCCCGCTCGACGGCTTTATGGTCCCATTGCGGGATGTTCAGAGCGGCGCACTGGCCTGCCATGGCCCGGGTGCTGTCCCGGCCGTAGACCTGCACTGACCGCAGGCGCCCTTTAGCCATTTGGGGCAGCAGGACCAGTTCCTCCCCCACCTCCACGGACCCACACGCGGGGATTCCGGCCACGATCGTGCCGTAGCCTTTGGCCGAGAAGGTCCGCTCGACCGGCACGCGGAAGATGCCTTGGGCCGTCTTCGGCGTGATGGAGGCCACCAGGGCCTTGAGGGCCTCGTAGAATTCCTCGAAGCCCTGGCCGGTGATGTTGGAGATGGGCAGGATCGGAGCGTCCTGCAGGAACGTGGCGGTCAGGAAGCCTCGAATCTCCTGGGTCGCCGTCTGTGCCCGCTCCAGCGGGACGGCATCCACCTTGGTCATCGCCACGATCCCGTGCTCGACGCCCAGGAGCGTGAGGATGTCCATGTGCTCGCGGGTCTGCGGCATGACGCCGTCATCGGCTGCCACGACCAGGATGCAGCCGTCGATCCCGGTGGCCCCCGCGACCATCGTCTTGACAAAATTCTCGTGGCCGGGAACGTCGACGATGCCGACCTCGATATCGGAGATGACGCACGGGGCAAAGCCCAGCTCGATGGACATGCCGCGCTCCTTCTCGATCTTGAGCCGGTCTGTGTCGCAGCCGGTCAGGAGCTTGACGAGGGCGGTCTTGCCATGATCGATATGCCCGGCGGTGCCGAGCGTCACATTGCGCTGTTGTACTTCCATAGGACGTATAGGACCAATAGGACGAAGGGGACCTATTCTTTAGTCGCCAGTGCCGCGGTGACCGCCGCGATGATGATCGCATCGTCGCCTTCTCGCAGCGTGCGGGGGTCGATCAGGACTTGATCGCTCTGAATCCGAGCGAAGACCGGCGGCTCGCGGAGTCGCAACCGCTGGGCCAATTCGTCTACGCCGATCTTCTCCGGGGTGATCGCCACCGGGGTTGTCGCGAGGTTCTGCGTGGGCAACGAGCCGCTGCCCATCTCGGAGAAGCCGCTCGCGGTAGCCACTGTCGCGGGGAGGTTCTTCTCCTGAAGCTGCGACGCGAGCCGCTCGGCGTGCTCCCGGATGTCGTCGGTGC
>CAYHAJ010000093.1:0-16386 GCA_964354535.1 uncultured Pirellulales bacterium | reverse complement strand
GTCTCCTTGCCGGTGATGGTGGGATCGCTGAAGCCCTTGATGGTGCCCACACCCTCGCTGCACATGAGGTAGTCCGAGTTGTCACTGTAGCAACCGCGGATCTGACGTTGGGCCATGAACGCGCGAACTCCGTCTGGGAATTCGTAGAAGACGTCGATGTGGTCGAAGATATTGCCTTCGTTATTCGGGAATTGCCGACCGCCGGTGGCCACCGCTTTGAGCGGGAGGACTCCCTTCATCGCCCAGGCAATCTTGTCGATGCTATGACAAGCTTGTTCCACCAACCCGTCTCCGGATAGCCACACGAAGTTGTACCAGTTGCGGACTTGCCATTCCACGTCACTCATGCCGGCGGGGCGTCTGCTGGCCGGGGGCATGGGTTTCACCGGTCCAGTCAGATACGTGGCATAGATGGCACGAATAGAGCCGATGGCGCCTTGGTGGACCTTCTGGTAGAAGGCACGCCGTCCCGGGTGATACCGCCAGCAGTAGCCGGACACCAGCGACAGGTTTTTCTCTTTGGCTTTGGCGGCGGACTCGAGGACGCTGCGCACGCCGGGGGCGTCGGTGGCCACAGGTTTCTCGCAGAAGACATGTTTGCCGGCCTCGATTGCCGCCTGGAGATGCCTGGGGCGAAATCCCGGTGGGGACGCCAGCAGCACCACGTCGACACCGCTATCGATCACCTTCTGGTAGGCATCCAAGCCGACGAAGCAGTGATCGGGATCGACTTTGACCCGGTCGCTGTAGTGGGGCTGGGGCGTTTCGCCTTCTTTGGGGGCGGGCTTCTGTTTCAACGCGTTAAGGCTGTTCCGGAGTTGACCATCGAACACGTCCCCCATAGCAGTCAGGATGACACTTTCGCCCGTCTGCAGCGCCTGAGCGGCCGCGCCGGAACCGCGTCCCCCGCAGCCGACGAGCCCCACTTTGAGAGTAGCGCTCGAAGATTCGGCCGCGAAAGCCAGAGGACTGACGAAAGCACTGCCGATCGCCGCGGCACTGGAGGTTTTGAGGAATTGACGACGGGAGGAACCGATAGCTGATTGTGATTTTAGATTTTCCATAGGCACGCTTATACCCTTCCAGTAACATACACGTCAAGGAAAAACCGGATAGTCCTTCGGCGACAAAGGCGTCGCCCGTACGACTCTGGTGGACAGCGCCGGGCGAATTGGCTTTGTTTGTACAATGGCGGCGGAACTGGCATGCTGGAATAGTGGAACAGTGGAGTATCCCGGCAGCAGCAAATTGGGTTTGTTTCGCATGATTGCCCACGCTCCCAAATTGGGTTTGTTTGGCGCAATCGCCCCGCGCCCTCCGGGGCCCGGTCCCGGCTGCCCGGTGCCTCCTTCCTGCGAATTGGGTTTGTTTTTTTATACCCCCTTGGCGACGAATCATCCCTAACCTCTTTGTCACCATGCACTTGGCTCTTATTCACACCGGACCCAATTGGGTTTGTTTCGCACAATTGGCCTCGGCTTGGAAGGGTGGAACAATAGGATACCGGAATACCGGAGTATTCCGCCGCCGGGAAATTGGGTTCGTTTCGCATGATCGGCTGCAATTCCTGGTAAGTCACTATGTCTGATGGGGTATTCATCTTTTCGCGGTCGCTGTTCCGCCTCGACGCTCCGCAGTTCAGACTCCAACAGAGGGCCTGGCGAGGTCTGTCTCCGACGCCCGCGACCCGGCGTCGCGGCCCCACCATCTGGGGTTGCGATGCTATTACATAGACGCTTCGCGCCTTTCGTATGTTGCTCAAGAATCAAAATTCTAGGGGAAATTCTGTGCCGCCGGTCCACCCATGGCCAGGAATGGGAAGTCGGCATCCGCGCAGCATCCTCAAGCGTCGGCTTGCCGAACCGCCGAATTTCCGTATCATGAGGGGTGTGGCAGGCAATTAGAATACCTGATCCGTCGGGCGTCGCGATACCGATTACGCCTGAGGATCTTGTGGTCTGGGTGGCAGCGTCAAGGGCGCAGCCTTTGGCGATGGCTCCTCCGTGGTGAGGTAAGACCATCGCCAACCCCCGCCTGCGCGGGGGTGACGTCATTCCTGCGAAGGCAGGAATTCGCTTGACGCTGCCACCCAGAGGCTGAAACAGACTACGAGAGAGCGAATCGTGGTCGGTAGGAGTCCATGACAACGCGGTACAGGGGACGAGAGCGATGGAACAGACACAAGTATCGAGGCGATCCTTTCTAAAGATGACAGGAGCAGCATGGGCTTGGCCCGCCTGGGGCCCTCTGGTAGCGGGGGCCGCCGGGAAACCGGCACGTCCCAACATCCTGTTCTGCATCGCCGACGATGTCTCGTGGGCGCACATGGGGGCCTATGGCTGTTCGTGGGTGCGGACGCCCGGGTTCGACCGCGTGGCCCATGAGGGGGTGCTGTTCACCAATGCCTACACGCCCAACGCCAAATGCGCGCCGTCGCGCTCCTGCATCCTGACCGGCCGCAACTCCTGGCAACTCGAAGCCGCGGCCAATCACTGGTGCTATTTCCCGGCCAAGTCCAAGACCTATGCCGAGGCCCTGTCCGCGCAGGGCTATCACGTAGGCTTCACAGGCAAAGGCTGGGGACCGGGCATCCCCGGCGCGATCGACGGCATACCGCGCCAGTTGACAGGCCGGCCGTACCACGCCCGCAAGCAGACGCCTCCCACGCGGGCGATCAGTGGCATCGATTACGCCGCCAACTTCGCCGACTTCTTGGCCGCCAAGCCGCCGGATATGCCGTTCTGTTTCTGGTACGGGGGTCTTGAGCCGCATCGAGGGTACGAATTCGATTCCGGCCGCAAAAAAGGGGGCAAGCGACTCGACCAGATCGACCGCGTCCCGCGTCCCTGGCCCGACAACGAAACCGTGCGCGCGGACCTGCTCGACTACGCCTTCGAGATCGAGCACTTCGACACGCATGTGCAGCGCATGCTCACGCAGTTGCAGGAGCGCCACCTGCTGGACAACACGCTCGTCGTCGTCACGGCCGACAATGGCATGCCGTTCCCGCACGTCAAGGGTCAGGCGTACGAATACTCGAACCACCTGCCGCTGGCGCTGATGTGGAAACAGGGCCTCCGCAATCCGGGCCGCAAGGTGGACGATTTCGTCTCCTTCATCGATTTTGCCCCGACGTTTCTGGAGCTGGCGGGCGTCGATCCAGGGCCGGCCGGGATGCAGCCGATCGCGGGCCGCAGCCTGACCGAGATCTTCCAGTCGACCAAGGCGGGCCGTTGCATCGCCGCGCGCGACCATGTGCTGATCGGCAAGGAACGTCACGACGTCGGCCGCCCCCAGGATGTGGGCTATCCTATTCGCGGGATCGTCAAGGACGGCTTCCTGTACCTCTGCAACTTCGAGCCCACCCGCTGGCCGGCGGGCGATCCGGTGACCGGCTATCTCAACGTCGACGGCGGCCCCACCAAGACCGAATGTCTCCAGTCCCGCCGCAACCCCGAGACCCAGCGCTACTGGACCTGGTCCTTCGGCAAGCGTCCGCCCGAAGAACTCTACCACATCGCCCAAGACCCCGACTGCTTGGACAACTTGGCCGGGCGATCCGAATTCCAGCAGCGCCAATCCGCCCTCAAGGAACAACTCTTCAACGAGTTGCGTGCCCAGGGCGACCCGCGTATGTTCGGCCAGGGCCACGTCTTCGACGAGTATCCCTACGCCGACGGCAAGACGAGCCACTTCTACGAGCGCTACCGCAGTGGCGAACTGGACAAGAAAGCCGCCGGCTGGGTCAGCCCCTCAGACTTCGAAGATCCCAGTCCCTGACGGAGTGCATCATCGGGCTCCAGTTGGGCGTTCGGTAGGGTCAAATTGAAGATGGCAGGCACTTCCTGACACGTCTAATCCTCCCTTCAGCTCTCCCCGCCAGAGTTCCCGGCTGCGGTTTCTGCTTTGAAGGTCTCCAGCTTAGCTACGGCGTCGTTGATGCTTGCCCCCTCGGCTTTGGCTACGTAGCATCGCTGGTCGAGCTTCTCGATGAACAGGTAGAGGAAGTTCACATTCTTGATGTTGGCAGCGTTTTCAGCAATGAACTGTTCCACGGTTGTTCTGACAAGGAGATAATTCGAGCTCGATGCTATCCCTATGTTTGTCAGCGCTTCCAGCACATTAGAGAACAGACTGTCAAAGGGATTCTTCATCGTATCGACCTCATAGCTCACCCGCAAGAGTTCGACAAGGTGGGGAACCGCCTCAGTGGTACGCAGGTAAGTAAGACATGACATTTCACGGAGCGTTTGTTCGGGTGATTTCTTGTTTGTCCTCACCCATTCCACATAGCATTTCAACCCTTCTACATCCTGCAATCGTATCAGGTGGTTCGCGGCTTTGATCTTCTCTGCTTCGCTCGCGGTCTGAAGCTTCGCCAGGAGGTATTTGTGACAGACTTGACTATCAGCCTGCACAAGAGTCTCAGTGACAACCCATACGAAGTCATCTTCGATTCTGGGCAGTAGACCTTCAAGATCAGAGATCGCAGTCGGCGATAGGCCGTGGATCGTATCCAGTGCGAGGTTCTTCACAGTGTAGTCCCATTTAGAATTGGCGAGTGTATTTGAGGCAAAGGGGAGAACCTCACCCACCGTATGTCTTCTGCAATAGTCAAGGTGGTTCTTCATCACCATGTCGTCCTCGATGCCTGCTTGGAGGTTTTCGAGAACCCTGTCTCTCATCTCGGCTCCGGGCAAAAGTGTCTCCAGGTATTGAATTCCTCCGGGTTGCCCAGCCTCAAGCCAGTCATAGGAGATCAAATCCAACAGCGCATCTTTCGGGTAAGAAAGAGTGAACTTCCTCAAGAAATACCACAGGAAGATGGCTGTGTGGCTGGTACTCGATCCTCCATTTGGTCGCGCGACGAGAGCCTTCCTGAAGTCAACATCCTTAAGATGCGCAGCGCACCAATTGGCTACCCACGCTATCTGTTGCTCAGTCAGCGTGATGCCGTCCCCTCGGTCAAACCTATGGTAGATATGGGATACGCAGAACCAGTCCCAATTCAAGTTGCTCACAGCCTCGATGGCCTCAGCAAGTGTGACAGGCCTCTTATTTGACAGGTCGCGTAGCGTGTCGAGTGCCAGGTCAGAGTACGGATTGTCGCAGTAGGCGGCCTCCACGGCTATGAGCTCTCGGCTGGTAAAGGTGTCCCTGTGTTCGGTGTCGAAGACTCGTCTTATTTCGGTGAGGAAGGCTTCCTTATCAAAAAGCAGACTCAGATCATGGTCTGCACGCATTTGTTTCTCTTTGGCGTAATCACGCTCTGGGGGGAGAGGGAATTTGTTGCCTGTCTTCTGATTTATCAGAACGTTAAAGAATGAACATAGCTTGGAGTCCCTCCCGGCAAGGTAATTGCGGAACTTCCGCACAGCTACGTCGGTGAGCTTGCCCTCACTGTACTGCTCAATAAAGAACTCGATGCATACTCTGTCTGCCAAAATCGCGAGGACCCACGCACTTTGGGCCGAGTCGTCTTGCGAGAGGTACTCCTTGAAAAGGCGTAGTCGTGTTCCTGTCCTGTCAAAAACCACAGCCCATTGCTCCGCTTCTTTCCTGAGATGTTCATTGACGAGAGCCTCGAACAGGTCCTTCGCTGCCACAAGCAAAGAGGGCTCTCCCGAAAAGGCGTTGGCCGCATTCTCAGCAATAATTGCGAGACTATTCTCAGCGTGCACACTGCGCAGGTCTTCTGGATGTTGCTCAAAATACTTCAGGATCTTCGTGATTGCGGCCGAAGACTCAGCCTTCTCGATACCTCTGCGCAGTTCCACGAGTTCATTTATGAGTCTCCCGCTCGCAGATGAAGTGTCACGCTTGATAAGCTGTAATCCGTCTAAGAACACATCTATGTTGGCGTCGAGGTAGTCACTATTGTGTAGACAATAGTACAAGCCATACCTCACCCAGTCACTATCTGTCGATCTGATCGCCTGCATGATCTTGTCAACAATCTCAGGCGAGTCATTCAGCCCCAGGTCTGCCAGTGCCATCAGCGCTCGATTCTGAGCTTGCCCTCCGAGATCACTTCTGGTTGCGTAGTTGACCAAGACGGCTGAAGCACGACTCCTCTTATCGTTGGAGATGTGAAAGTGAGCCAACAGATCCAGCGCGTTTGTAGCGGTCGTAAAATGGTCCGCTTGCTCTGCTTCAAGAAGTATGAACTCGACTGTGTCGTCCGACTGGCCAAATCGCGCCAACTCATCGGGTCTGAATCTCTCGTGGTTGAGCCAGACTCGTTTCTCCTTATAACGGTTAAAAATACTCTTGAAAATCTGGGTGCGGGCGCTCGTCTCAATTCTGTCTGGCTCGAACTTGATGCACAACTCGGGCTCGTTCTCCATGACCCATTGGATCAAAGGACGATCTTCAGAGATACTAATAAGGAATGAGAGCGTATTTGACCAAGACGGAATCAGTTTACGGTAGTCAGGCCTGAAGAACATGAACGCCTTCACGGTTGATAGGGGCTTGTCCGAGAGCCATCGCGCGGCGAGATATTCCTGGAAGTTGTCATGTTCGAACTGCCACTTTCCGTCTTGCGACTCATCCTTTTTCCACACGGTGCAGTGTTCGACCAGTTCTCGCATGGAACGGTCCTGCAAGAGCCTCCTATATTCGTCGTCAGTGATGTAATTTCTCCCCAGAACCTCCATTCCTAACGCGACGCGTTCCAGCGACTCAATGACGGTGTCCTTGTCCTTCAGGGACTGAGTTGTTCTGAAGTGTTGGACATCCAGGGTGATCCTATCTTCCAATAGCTGCCGGAATATCTCAGCTTTGTGACTTGGCAAACGCTGCTTCTTCTGAAAGAGTTCAACCAAGCGGACCAGATAGAAAGGTATCCCGAGGAGGTCATGCAGCCGGTTCTGGGAAATAGCGGTGTTGAAGTCTTCTGCCTGTCCATTCAGAGTCTTGTCAAGGTAATCATTGATCTCCTTCTGACCGAGTTCGAGCAGCACATAGGAAGAGAAACCACTCAACGTGCCGGGGAACTCTTGCGTTTCACCATCGTAGAAATTAGTCCTACAGGAGACAATCATGCGTGTATCTGGGTATCGCTCAGCAAAATGCTCTATCTGGCGAACCGCATCATTCTTGTTCTTGGCCTCCACCTCGTCCAAGCCGTCAAGAATAATGATACGCTTGCTCTCAGGAACCGCATCCCACCCTGATGGAAGAAGGTCTGCAATGCTCTGATTCACGTACTTGTTCAGTAACACGAGGAATGGGTGGAAAGGAGCGTCGTGCTGCGAATAGCATGAGGCAACCCTTCGAAGCTCAATCGTCTTCCCCATTCCAGCATCGCCAATCAAGGCCACTCTTTTGTAGTCAGAAACGACAGCCAAAGTGTCGCGTGTGTATTCGTCCCTCAAGTATACATGTCTGTGTGCTGCATAGTCTCCCGCGGAGCATATTCTTCGCGCAAGATAGGGCTCCACGGCAGGATACTGGATCTTGGGGGTATCAACCACGATGACTTGACGCTCGACGCCGTCCACTTTGAGTCTCTCAAGCAACGGATGAAGGATGCTCGCATTCTCTCCCTTGCGGAGGATTGCCCATAGCCGTGTCAACTCGATACAGAAATCTGACGCAGGCAGGTCATCAATGACAACAGGTACTACGAAAGTTCTGAACTCATACGTTTTGGCAACATTCTTGGCAACGCTCAGTTCTTGAAGCGGCCCCTCTTTCGTGTTCGACACACGTGACAGCAAATAAAGGAATTTGGCTGTATCTTCACGTATTGTCTTCTCCGCCTCTCTCCAAATATCCTCGCCCCCATGCAACTTCGTGAGATCGCACCAAACGTAGTAGCCCTCCTTCTCTAACTGACCAGTCAGCCAAAGTGCAAAGGCGTTGTCCTCGGGATTCGCATGACTCACAAAGATCGTTCTGCGCGTTGAACGACTCGGATACACGACCTGGCCCTCACAAGGATTCGACTAACCGCACATACAACTCAAATCACAGGAAAAGCAGTCACGGACCTTCCAACTGAGAATCGATTATACATGGTCGACAATCTGCCGTAAACCTCGAAAATGCAGACTGGCACGACGAATTCGCCGTAGGGGGCGACGATCTGGGAATGTCGCAGACGTCTTACGTATCTTGGTTTCGGATTGAGTAGGGTGGCGCCGAATCTTGTTGTGCTCTTGGGGACTCCTGCCATGCTATTGGCGAAAAGCGGCAAATGCCGGGGGCGGGGGGCAGAGGGGGCAGGGGGCAGAGCCCCCGTGGTTGGCCGTTCTCCACCTGCAAGTGTACGTGCCATCCTTCTTTCGCCCCTGCGGGGCTTAAAGATCTCCGGGCCCTCAATACCCACCGTTGAAATGGCGGGCTATGGTCAAGTACAATAGAGCCGGGCATAGTGTGCGTCATCGTGACGCATCATGCCGGCTGCCGAGGGAGTGCAAAGATGATCACGGCGATGCAAGCCTGTCTGCTGGTGCAAGTGCTCGTGGGCGCGGTGGACTCCGGAGCGGGGGAATTCATCCGCATCGACCGGCTCTCTCCGCACGTGGCGATCGCCTACTGGCCCGGGATCGACCGGCGGTGCAATCTCACGGTCATCCAGTCCCAAAAGGGTCTGGTGATCGTCGATACGGAGGCCTCGCCGCGACTCATGGCGCCCATGAAGGACAAGATCGAGAGGACGCTGCGTCGCCGCGACTGGGCCTACGTCATCAACACGCACGCCCACGACAACCATGCCAGCGGCAACAGCCTGTTCCCAGGCGCGGCGATCGTCGGACACGACAACCTGGCCGAGGACATGCAGTGGCTGATCCGCCGACGGACCGACCCGGACCGCAAACGCCGAGAACTCGACCGTTACAGCGCGATCCTGCGCGACCTGCAGGCCGCACTGCCCCGCTACGCCGCCAACCCCGCGTATGCGAACCTCATCCGCAGCGACCTGGTGTTCTATAAGCTGTTCATGCAGGACTTGCAGGAGGGCTACGAGGTCGTCAAGCCGACGCTCACGTTTGCCGATAAACACACGCTGGATTTAGGCGACCTCACGCTGGAGCTGATCTTCTTCGGCAAAGGCCACAGCAATTCCGACATCCTGATCTACATCCCTCAGGACCGGATCCTGGTCAGCGGCGCCATCGCCTATCAGCAGGGTCACCTCCCCGAGATCGGCGAACAAACACGGCTCGAAGACGTGCGCCGTTTCATCGCCGTGCTGGACGGCCTCCTGGCCGACGGCGTGAAGATCGAGCGCGTGATCCCGGGCCACAGCCTGCCGCTGACCCGCAGCGCCCTCCCGCCCATCCGCGACTACTACCAGAGGATGCTCACGGAAGTCCAGGCCGCCCGCAACCAGGGCCTGACCCTGGACGAGACGATCCGGCGGCTCACCATCCGCGCCAAGTTCCCCGCCTTCCGCGACCCGCCCCCCAACAGCTACGGCTACGGCGGCCAACAGCGCAACGTGAGAAACCTTTGGCGTATCCTGACCGAAGAACAACTCTCGCCCCAACCTTGGCGTCCCAAACCGTTAACCGGGAACCGAGAACAGTAGCACAATGTGAACTGTGCAGGTGTGCCCCGGATCTCCGAGCCGCTTCTACGAGCGCTACCGCCGCGGCGAACTGGACAAAAGAGCCTGCCGGCTTGGTCAACCCCTCCGACTTCGAAGACGCCCTTCCCTGATCGAGCGCATCCCCGGGGGCGTGATCGGAATACGATGGCGGTCTTCTACGGCGTCCCCAGATCGCTCAGGGGTGGGTCAGTCGCCTGCGGACAGGCCAAGACATGTAGGTCAGCCGCCCCCGGCTGACGGTGTAGGACAGCCGCCCTCGGCTGTCGTCGATGACCCCCGGGGGCGGGGGTCCTACATGATCCGTCCGGACTGGCGGGACGGGCAGGGGCGTCTTGTGAACCCGGTTACCACCAGACGGCACCGGCGAAACAACGCAGGCCGCCACTGTATGCGGGCCGCCCCCTGGGCTTCGGCTGGGCCAGGACGCCCCCAAAGGACAAGATTGGCTATCTATCGTCGGGGACGAAGTCAATCATGTGGGTGGAAACCAGGCCGGTGATAGCAGCCACCATCAGATTCTTGTCTTGGGGTTTGCTCTCGGCCAGGCGAACGGTGAAATGATACAGGTCAGCCATGTCTACCCGCAACCATTTGCCCTTCTTGAAGAGCAGAAGAAAGAGGGTAGTTATGGCGATCCTTTTGTTGCCATTTTGGAAGGGATGGTCTTTGACCATAAGGTAGAACAGGATGCCCGCTTTTGCAGCCAGAGTTGGGTAGGGATCTTGCCCGCAGAACCGCTGAAATGGCACCGCCAGGCAGCCTTCAAGGATACCAGGGAATCTGGATGAGAAATCCGGAATTGGCTCATCGAACTCCAGGTGCCTCTTGGCCAGTTCAAAAGCCAATTCCTCGACTTCTATGACGCTAAGACGTTCCACTATTCGCGACTGAGCCTCTTGAGCACCGGGCCATACTCTTTCACCACGCGACCTACGGCATCACGTATCCGCGCTCGTTGCTCATCCGTCAGAGATCGCCCTAGGACAACATTGGCGTCCTGGGCGGCGATAACATACTGGGCTCCGACCTTTTGTGCGGGGATCTTCCCCGATTTCACCTTATTCCACACAGCCACACGGCTCACGCCCAGCTCGCGCGCAAGCTGTGGTATGGTCATATCTCGTTGAACGAGCATCGTCTCTCTCCTGTCCAAGTTACCGAGGCCGTCAACCACAACATACTGGTTAACTTCGGTTAACCATACACTAAAGCTTAACATTTATACCCAATCAGTCAAGGCAATGTTCGGAATATTTGTGTTTTCGGGGGTGTTTTCTGCCTTGTAGTCCGAGGAATCGGCCCAGGGCGTTCGTCGTTGCTCCCACCCGGCATTCTTGGTAGCCTATCGCGATATGGAACGCGATCCGATTGTTCAGCAGGTGCGTGCGATACGCAAAGGAATCGAGCAGCAGTACCCGGACGCCGCCTCGTTCTACGAGCACTTGGAGCAGGTTCAGAAGACCTATCGCCAGCGGCTGGTGCGACGCCACCCCAAGAAGGCCCCACGCGCCCAAGCCTCATGATTCGCGGGGGCGGGAGTCCATGTTCCTTCACCACAGAGCCACTCATGACCGTGTCTTCGATGAGTATCCTTACGCCGACGGCAAGACGAGCCCCTTCTACGAGCGCTACCAAAATGGTGAATTGGACAAGAAGGCCGCCGGCTGGGTCAACCCCTCCGACTTCGAAGATTCCGTGCCCTGACACATATCTCGTAATTGTTAATTTGGGGCTGGGCCTGGGCCTCCACAAAGAAAGGGCTGCGAGTGGAGTGCTCACAGCCCTTATTGTTTGAAGAACGAATCTGCGTTCACGCGGTAGGGTTGCTCCGCTTACACGCCGGATCACCGCAGCACTGTGTACCCGTCAATGGTGGTGATTTGATAATCGGCGGGGACATCGATCTGGCCCGCCGTAATCAGGGCCTGCATATCTGCTTCGCCCAAAACGGAACTCTTGATGCGGAGTTCGCCGCCGCGGAACACGATGTGGCTGTCCGTGATCGCTTTGATCGCCAGACCCTCACCCTGGAGCAGGCCGCCATTGAGGTAGATTCTCGTCTGGCCGGAACTCCCACTGCCGACCCAGATCCAACCACTGGTGTACATCGTACCGCCGTTGATCGTCAAGTAAGCGTTCCCGCCATTGGTCGTGTTGCCCGCATGGAGGCCGATGCCGCTGTCCCAGGTCCCATCATTGAGCGTGAAGTCAGCCCGACTGTCCACACCACCGGCATAGTTCACATAGGTGCGAGCCGCGTTGACTGTGCCCCCGTCCATGACGAGTCTGCTGGCAAGGCCTGCGGCGGTACTATTCATGCGCAGCTCCGCGTTTATGGCCACCGTGGCGCCATCCTTGACGACCATGACGCCGGAAGCACCTGACCGGCAGAGATTCACACCGCCGACGCTCAGGACGCCCCCTTTGATTTCCACCTCACCAGTCGCTCCCAGCCCGGAGTAGCCAACCTGCAGGACGCCGCCGACCTTGACGGTCCCGTCAACGATGCTCAGCGATCCGGCGCTACCATCATCCTGAGCGAGCCTCAGTTCCCCACCCACGCCCAGCAGGCCTCCGTTTCGGACGACGACCCGGCCTCGGCTCGCATTGCGGCCGATCGACATCATGGTCAGTTTGGAGAGAGCGCTACCGTTCTCTATGACCAGAACCGCCTCACCCGAGCCATGCGCTCCGCTTCGAATCATCAGGTCCTTAGGATGAGCCACCATGTCCCCATTGCCGATTGTGATTTCGCCGCAATCCTGGTTGACGCGGGGTAGGCCGAACTCCTCATTGGGCCAGGTGTAGATCGAGCCGACCACTTCCCAGTTGCCCGGCGTCACCCACAGGAAATCGCCGGCCGCGCCGGTCCAGGTGTATGTGGCGCCCTCATCCTGAACTTCATAGAGTCTCACGTCGTCGATCCAGAAATCGCCCGCGGCAAAATTGAAGTGGAAGGTAGGGCTGGCGGGCGTTACGCGCTCCGTCATGATGGGAGTGGTTACGCTGTACTTCTTCCAGGTATCGGTGATAGTGACAACCCGTTCCGTGTACGCCTCCCAGGGCTCGGCGGCGTGTTCCGGCTTCAGGCGGACCTGCAGCGTGCCGGCTTTGCACTTCATGAAGCACGAGAAGATGTACCGCTTGCCGTTCTTGAAGATGTGGCTATTGTCCACCATGCCGACATCCCAGTCGTTTTCTCCCGGCGCCCGCGGCGGAACCACGATGTGCAGGCAGTACATTCCCTCTGCCGGACCCTGAGGCACGGCCGCACCCACGCAGTTCGTGACAACTTCGGTCGTGGCGGGGTTGACGGCGTCATCATCATAAACGCCGTACGGCGCTATCCCTCCGCTTTCGAAGCCGCCGTTGCTCAGCAGGTTCTCGCCCACCTCTGCATACACGGGCGCGCCTGCCAGGAATCCGCTCAACAGGGCTGCCGTCAGCCAGAATGCTCGACTTCTCATGATGCATCCTCCTTACTCTCGATCGCTCTGCGACCTGAATGAGACCAAAATAGTCTAACGTTCCTCCTTGGTTCTGAGACACCGAGTCAGTCCGTTTGATCATCGGAACACTATCCCCAGTGTGCCTCCTTTCCACCCTCCGTCCGTTTCCTCACTGCAAATACTCACACGGGGGCCGCAACACCGATCAGCCGTTGGGCGACGAAGTCAGGATGGCAAAAGACAGACTTCGCCGCGGCTCATCCGTGCCCCAGGTGATACCGAACGTTCGATGCGTGTTGACAATCCGACCTGCTCCTCGTTCCTTCCTTCTGCGAATAGAAACGCCTCCGGCGCTTTCCTACCATTCTATAATGAATCATACGGGCGGGACGACTCTCATGTCAAGTACAAAGGCGTATTCTTGTCGAAATCGCGAGAGAATCTGACGAATGCATCGCCTGGGTATCATGGGCTGTGTACCGTGCGGGAGCACGATCCGTCAGGTCAGTCCCCGCCCAGTCTGGGGAATAGCAGGACAGAGGATCTAATATATCCCCGAATTTCCGGGGCGCCATACTTATCTTGGTCCCGGATTGAGTAGGGTGGCGCCGAATCTTGTTGTGGTCTTGGGGACTCCTGCGCTGCTATTGGCGAAAAGCGGTAAACCTCGGGGCCGGGGGCAGAGCCCCCGTGGTGGGCCGGTCTCCACCTGCAAGTACGCAAGAACCGGATGAGCCACATTTCTTTCAGCCCTTGGGACGTGACACCTGGGTGCATGACCGTTCTTGCGATCCGCGCGAATCAGATGCCGTCGCGCAGGCCCGTGGCGAGGGCGTCTCGCCCTTGCGTGTCGCGGGCATCCTGCCCGCGATTCGAGGGCGGAGAGCCATCGACACGAAAGAACAAGGGCAGGATGCCCTCGCCACGAGGCCGCGCAACAACGGTCATGCACCCCTGACACCTTTAATTGTCCCCAAATCCACGGGAGGGGTGGTATATTGGCAGGTCAAGAAGCCGGCGCTGTTGCCGGACCAAGGTCCTATGGGAAATGTCGGGGACGAGAAGAAAAATGAGAAGATCAAGCTGGCGATTCGTGTTGATGAGCATTGGTATGGTATTTCCTGCCACGACCTCCATTGCGGCTCAGGACTGGCCCCAATGGCGGGGGGGCAACCGGGATGGCAAATCGGTCGAAACAGGTCTTCTCAAGACATGGCCCTCCGGAGGACTTAGACTCATCTGGAAAGCCGGAAAGCTGGGGGATGGTTATGCCGGGGTCTCCATCGTCGGGAACCGTCTCTATGCCATGGGCGGCCTGAGCGACACGAATGTGATTCTGGCCATCGACACAGAAGACGGCAGGATTCTCTGGTCGACCCCATTCGGCGTGGCCGGATTGGTCGGAAATACGGCATCGGGTAACGTCTTTCCCGGCCCCCGGGGCACGCCGACGGTGGACGGCGCTATGATCTATGGTGTCGATCATCATGGGGAACTCATCTGCGTGACTGCTGCAGACGGTAAGATTCAGTGGCACAGACATTTGGTGAAGGATCTCGGCGGAACCCTGCCGAGGTGGGGCTTTGCCGAGTCACCGCTGGTGGACGGCGATCGGGTCGTAGTCACTCCCGGCGGCTCGAAAGGCGCCATGGTCGCCCTGAACAAGAGAACCGGCGATCTGATTTGGCAATCCAAGGAATTCACCGATGAAGCCCATTATGCTTCCATTGTCGCCGTGGCGATCGATGGGATCCATCAGTACGTCCAGCTTACCGGCCAAGACGTCGTTGGCATTTCCCCCAAAGACGGTTCGGTTCTATGGAAGGCCTCTCGAGTGGGAAGGGTTGCGGTCATTCCCACTCCCATCGTCGCAGGCAACTATGTTTATGTCACATCCGGTTACAATGTCGGCTCTCATCTCTTTCATGTCACCTCCCGGGACGGTCGGTTCTCTGTTGCGCCGGTTTATGCCGTAAGAGATATGGCCAATCAGCATGGAGGTGTCGTAAAAGTGGGTGATTACCTCTATGGCTATTCCGACAGTAAAGGACTGGCCTGTCAGGATTTCATGACCGGTGAGATGGTATGGACAGAGAAAGAAAAGATCCGTAAGGGCGCTGTTTCTTTCGCAGAGGGTATGCTCTATTTTCGTGAAGAACGAAGCGGCGCTATGGTGTTGGTGGAAGCGGTTCCTGCAGGTTACTCTGAGAAAGGCCGTTTTGCCCAGCCCGACCGTGCCAAAGAAATGGCCTGGCCCCATCCGGTGATTGCACACGGCAAGCTCTACCTCCGGGATCAGGATAATCTTTTCTGCTATGATTTGCAGGCAAGGTAACGGTGCATGAGGAGATCAGTCATGAGGCGTGCAGTCAACTGCGTCATCCTGTCGGTGGTCGTCATGGGCGGCTTAGGCTTATTTGTCGAACCTTCGAGGGCGTCCGTGTCAGACAAGAGTGGACGCGCGGCCTTCGAAGTCCCCCGGCTGTGGGAGTATCCCGCGCCGCTGATCGCTCCGGAGAAGCGCGAGAGCAATCCCAGCCGGGCGCAGAAGGATCCCACGCTGGTCTTCTATGGCGGGAAATGGCATGTCTTCATGACTGACAATCATCGAGGAAAACGGACGGCGCTACTACAAGGCGTACCTGGCGGATCGGCTGGACGGTGCCTGGATGCCGGTTGCGGACACGGCGGAACGGCCTTTTGCCGGGTCCAAGAACATCCGTCCGGCCCCGGGGGTCCAGCCGTGGACGGACAACGTCAGTCATGGCGAACTCCTCCGCGACGGATATGACCAGACCTTGACCGTCGATCCCGGCCATCTGCGATTTCTCTTTCAGGGCATGTGGGAGAAGGACAAGGCCGGGACAGGGTACGGACAGTTCCAGTGGCGGCTCGGCATCCTGACCCCGGTCCCGGCGGCGGACGTGCCGGATTGATCCAAGGCCACATTTCTCTTGGCCGTTGGGACTCGGGCTGCGGCGGCCCAAGCCCGGAGGGCGAAAGAGCATAGCCCAGGGATTCATCCCTGGGTAACAAGAGCAAGAGACCCAGGGAGTCCCGCCAGGGACGAAAGAACCTTGTCTATGTACCATCCTTCTTTCGCCCCTCCCGGGGCTTTTGCTCTGGGGGCCCTCGATACCCACCGTTGAAACGGTGGGCTATTGTCGGCCGTCCCTGATGGGACTGCCTGCTGTCCTCCGTCTGCCGTCCGCTGTCGTCGGTCCTCCGCTCTCCGTTTGCAGCCCATACGGCTGCGTGTCTTGCCGGTGCAAGTCCGGCCATAGGAGTTGACTGTGTGCCTATGTAGTGATAACCGACGTTGGTCCGGGGCGACCCGGCCGGCGAAAGCTCGGTCGTAAGGGTCCTTGTTGGTGA
>CAYHAJ010000092.1:0-1518 GCA_964354535.1 uncultured Pirellulales bacterium | reverse complement strand
TCGCAAAGACGCAGAGATCGCCAAGGATTCATGGGTTCGCCGTCCTCTGTCTTCTGTCACCCGTCTTCTCTTCTTGGCGCTCTTGGCGTCTTGGCGCGAGCCAGTTTTGGTTGCGGCCGAGCGCAGCGAGGCCGCGCTGGGTCATTAGTGCGATTCGTGGTTGAAAAGCACTTTGGCTGCGGCCGCAGGCCGCGCTGGGCTCTCCGTGCCCTCCGTGGTTCAAAACCTCTTTTTCTCTATTTACCACGGGGATCACGGAGGACACTGAGAAGAGAGAAGACCCGGGCCGGCGGGGGCTGTCCTCTCTCGTTGTTTTATGCCGTGAGATGCTCGACGACGATCTTGATGCCGATGACGATGAGGATCAGACCGCCGATGATCTCGATTTTGCTCTCGAAGAAGTGGCCGAAACGCTTGCCCAGGTAGACGCCGCCACAAGACAGGCCGAAAGTAACCAGACCAATGATCGTCACGGCTAAGGCAATCGGGGCTTGCAGCAGGGAAAGCGTGATCCCGACCGCCAGCGCGTCGATGCTGGTCGCGAAGGACAGGAGCAACAGGACGGGAAGATCGGCGGGATTGCGGTCCTTCTCGGCCGCTTCGATCTGGAAGGACTCATAGATCATCTTACCACCCACGAAGAACAGCAAAGCAAACGCAATCCAGTGGTCGTACGGAGCGATATAGTCCACTAAGCCCAAGCCCGCCAGAAAGCCAATGACCGGCATGATCGCCTGGAAACCGCCGAAGAACAGGGCCATGCGCAGCGCGTGGCGGATCTTGAAATCCTTGTACACACTGCCCGTGACGACGGAAACCGCAAAGGCGTCCATCGCCAAACCGACGGCGATCAACAGAATGGTTCCGAGCTTCATGGCTGCTCCGGCACAATATCGAAGATGGCGATTTCCGGCCGGGCCAGGAATCGCACCTGGGGTGCGGGACGCGGCTCCAAGCCGAGACCTCGGTTGACATAAAGCGTGGTTGGGCCAACGCGGTACGGGCCGGACTCGTACTTCTTGCCAAATTTCGAAAACGTGATCACGGCTCCGTACCCTGGCAGGCACACTTGGCCACCATGCGTGTGTCCGCAAAGGTATAGATCAACCGCCGGACCGCTGACGTCCTCGATCAAATCGGGCGTGTGGAATAGAAAGACGTTGAACCGGTCAACCGAGAGTGCCCGACCGGGATCTAATGGGACACCGGAGGCCGCGAAACCCGCGCCCGAGATGCCCAGGCTGTCCGCGCCCTTTGTCACCGCAATAGCCTCTTGCTGGAGCCAGCGAAAACCCGTGCCGTCGAGCAGATCGAACTGCGGGCGCCAAACGGCATCCTGGTTGCCCGTCACGGCGAACTTTCCCAGCGGGGCATCAAGACGTTTGAGAGCGTTTTGCAGGTGCGGGAGACCCAGGGCATGGTTGAGGTAGTCCCCCGTGGCCACGACGAGGTCCGGCTTCAGATCGTTGACGATCCGCACCATTTTCTCCTCGTTCCGGATCCTCCAATCGCAGTGAA
>CAYHAJ010000091.1:0-9087 GCA_964354535.1 uncultured Pirellulales bacterium | reverse complement strand
AACGCGTCTGGACGGTCCTGGCGACCTGTCGCCAACAGAAGCGTCGCGTCTTCGAGTTCTTCTGCAACGCCCTCAACGCATATTTCCGACAAGAACCCGCTCCCTCACTGTTGCCCTGACAGAAAGTCGTGAACGGCTACGGCCCGAGCAACACCGGCGGACCCCAGGGATCATCTGTGGTTGCTCGAAGGGTAACAGATATGCGCTGCAAGCCCCCGTTGTTGTAGAAGAGCGACAGGCCGTCGTTGGAGATGCTTGGACTGATCTGGCTGCCAGCGTTGTTTACGTTCGGCCCCAGATTGACCGGTTCACCCCAGGGCGCGTTCACCGTCTCTCGTTTGGCCATCCATATGTCCCAGCCACCATTGCCACCGGACCGATTGGAATCAAAGTACACTGTTAGCCCGTCGGCCGAGATGTCAAGATCGCAGGCAGGGCTGCCGAGCCCGGTGAATAGTTCGGGGGGACCCCAGGGATCATTCTTCGACGCACGCGTTGACCGCATCAGATTCGTTCCGGAGCTACCGTAGTGAAAATAGAGCTCCAGCTCGTCCGGCGAGATCGCTGGGTAGCACTCATTTCCGCTGTTGACATTTGGGCCCAGATTGATCGGTTCTTCCCACGGCGCGTCTGGGGCCTTGCGCGAGGCGACCCAGATATCGCGGAGGTCACCATATCCACCGGGCAAGCTGTGTGAGAAGTAGAGCTTCAACCCATCGTGCAGAAAGCTGCACTCCTGTGTATTTGTTCCGTTATTGACGACTTGATCGACGCAAGTGGCTTCGCTCATGATGATCTCTGCTTTCGCACGCACCCCGCCACCTGCCAGAATACCCACGACCACCCCCAACCACACCAATCTGTCCGACCCATTCATCCCACACCGTCCTTTCTGTTCGCTCGGCGATTTGCGCTTGCCTCGAAGTTGACAGATTGTGGAGCAACACGCTGCCCTCTGTCCTTCGGGGCGTTTTCTGGTTTCTGCCTCTGTGAGCGGGAAGACCGCGCAGGTTTAACAGGGAATTTGAAAATTTTCTCCGGATTTGTTATGATTGTTGTAACGCTCTGTCTACGTTGGAGTTAGCCGCTTATGAGTGTCCAGACTCTCAGGAAGACACAGCAACTCGTGGCCCTGGCCCAGGAGGGGGACGCGTCTGCCTTGGATCAGTTGTGCGGCGTCTATGTGGAGCGGGTCCGGCGCATCGTCAGGTTCCGGATGGGACCTGAGCTACGCTCCCACCTCGAATCCATGGACCTGGTCCAGGAGGCCTTGATTGAAGCGGTCCATGATCTCCGTGAGTTCACGTACACCACCGACGGCGATTTCCTCCATTGGCTTTCCAGCATTGTCGAGAACACGATTCGCGATCACATCGACAGGATTCATGCCGCCAAGCGGGACGTGCGCAGGCAGGTATCGCTGAACCATCTGGCGGCACAGGCTAACGACGGGCACGCTGACGTGGGCCTGCCCGTGGCCGGGACGACCCCAAGCGTCGTCCTGTCCTTACGGGAGGAACTCGACAGGCTCGAACAGGCGATGGACCGGCTCAAGCCCGAACATCGTGAAGTGCTCGTTCTCGCCAAGATCGAGGGACTGTCCTGTAAGGCAATTGCCGCCAAGCTGAATAAGAGCCCCGCCGCCGTGGCGATGTCGCTCTCCCGTGCCGTTGTCGCCGTGACGAGTCTGTTTGGGGAAGTCTGATGGCAAAGCCGCCCGACGACCGGCAGGATCAGGTGCTGGACGAGGCCGTGCAGCAGTTCCTCGCAGCGCAGTTGCGGGAGGAGAAGCCCGACCTCGATGCGTTTGTCCAGCAGTACCCGGACCTGGAACAGCAAATCCGGCAGAAGGTCCAGGCCTGTGGGCGGATCAGCTCGCTCTTTGACTCGCTGCGAAACGTCCAGGACGGTGAGATCCGAGAGGCCGAGGACGCAGCCGATCTTGTCGGCAAGCGAATCGGCGCCTTTCAGATCACCGAGATCATCGGGCGCGGCGGCATGGGGGTGGTCTACAAAGGGCGCGACAGCCGCCTGGAGCGGGTCGTGGCCGTCAAGGCGATGCCGACCCATCTGCGTGAGGATGCCACCGCCCAGATCCGATTCCGGCGTGAGGCCAGGCTGCTGGCTGCCCTCAGTCACCCGAACATCGGCGCGATCCATGACATCATCGAGCAGGCCGATGGTGTCGATTATCTGATTCTTGAATACGTGCCCGGGGAAACGCTGGCGGAGCGGATCGCCCGCGGAGCGCTGCGGATCCCGGAGGTGCTGTCGGTCGCGTTGCAGATGGCCCAAGCAGTGGCGGCAGCGCACGAGCACGGGATCATCCACCGAGATTTGAAACCGGGCAATATCAAGGGCACGCCGGAGGGAACGATCAAAGTCCTGGACTTCGGCTTGGCCAAGGCGGTTTGTGCTGAAGGCCCCGATCAGCGCGGTACCGTCACGCGGCCCGGCCGGGTAGTTGGCACACCGGCCTATATGAGCCCCGAACAGGCCTGTGGAAGACCGGCGGACCATCGCACGGATATTTGGTCCTTCGGGTGTGTGCTGTACGAGATGCTGACCGGCCATCTCCCCTTCGAGGGGGCGACGGCCACGGATACCTTGGCTCGCATTATCGAGCGCGACCCGGATTGGGAATTGCTGCCCCAGACAACCCCTGCGAACATTCGCGTCCTGCTGCGGCGTTGCCTGGCGAAGAAGCCGAGCCGGCGCCTGCAGCACATGGGCGATGCCGTGCTTGAGCTCGACGAAACCCTGAACGCGCCTCCGGGCGAACCCACCATCGGCGAACCGTTGACTCGCGGTAACCGCCTTGGACTGAGGTGGTTGGGATTGGCGTGCCTGGCGGGCTTGGCCGTCGGCCTGACCGCCGCCAGCCTGTTTTGGCACAGGCCCGCGGTCCCCTCTTCTTCCGATCCTGGCGTCATCACGTCTGTCCAGCGCGCCGTGATGCGGCTTGCGGAGAATCAAACACTTGGGATCTTTCAGTCCACCACCTTTGGTTTGCGCCAACCTGCCTTCGCTCTGTCGTGGGATGGCTCGCGCCTGGTCTATGTCGCGCGCGTTGGTGACACGACTCAGTTGTTCGAGCGCTTGATGGACCAATACGACGTCAGGCCGGTCGCCGGCACAGAAGGAGCCTCATCGCCCTTCTTCTCGCCGGATGGTCAGTCGGTGGGCTTCTTTGCCGACGAGAAGCTAAAGAGGGTCTCCCTTCGCGGCGGAGACCCGGTATTGCTCTGCCCTGCCGAAGCACCCAGGGGTGGCTCCTGGGGCGATGACGGCATGATCTACTTTGCAGATGGCGGAGGGTTCCGGCGCGTGCGGGCAGATGCGGGCGAGCCGGAGACTCTGGAGGCTGAATCCGACCCGGTGAGGGGCGGATACCCCCAGGTTCTCCCCGGTAATAAAGCCGTACTCTTCTGCTCTTCGAAGAACACCGTAGAGGTCTTCGCCGTGGATACCAGGCAAAGAAAGGTGCTGGTCCACGGGGGCTATTGTGCGCGATACGCACCTACGGGACACCTCGTGTATGCTCGCGCAGGGACGATCGAGGCGGTGCCCTTCGATCTGGTGACACTGGACGTTACCGGCCCTTCTGCACCGGTCATTGAGAAAGTGCTGTTAGACTCATTGGGCGGCGTGGCACAGTACGCTTTCTCGAAGAACGGTTTGCTTGTTTATGCTCCCGGGGCGGACGTAAGCAGGAGTATCCCGGCCTGGGTCGACAGGCAGGGCAAAGTTGAGCCGCTTTCCATGCCGGACGGCATCTATCAGACTCTGAAGCTCTCGCCCGACGGGAAATGGTTGGCGATACTGGTGCAAGAGCGGCAATCCAATGTGTATGTCTACGATTTGACCAGAGGCCTGGGTAGCAGGCTGACGCGGGAGGGGGACAACTACCACCCGCTCTGGACGGTGGATGGCAAGTGCATTGTGTTCTCTTGTCGCAGAGAGACGGATGAACAATGGAGTCTGCTGCGAGCCCCGGCAGATGGAAGCGGCAAAGCAGAGTTGCTTCAGGCCGCCGCCTTCCGGATGGCTCCGTATTCCTGGTCGCCCGACGGCAAGCTGCTGGCGCTCTACGCAAGAAGCAGTAGTTGGATCCTGCCCCTCGACAACCGGCGGGAACTTGAGCCGATTCTCAAGACGGAAGTGCCATGCTGGTTCCCGGCGTTCTCACCGGACGGCAAATCCATTGCCTATTGTTCCGGTAGAGACGGCAGTTTTCAGGTCTACGTGCGTCCGTATCCCGCCATGGACAGCGTCGTACGAGTCTCGCGCGAGTTCGGAGAAGAGCCAGTCTGGTCACCCCGTGGCGACGAACTCTTCTACCGCAGTCGCAACAAATGGATGGCAGTGTCTATCTCTACAGAACCAGAATTTGTCGCCGGGACACCTCGGGTGCTCTTTGAAGGCCCGTATAACAACGTCTCCGGTCTATCTTACGACGTGGCGCCCGATGGCCGGCGTTTTCTGGTCTTGCAGCCGCAGTACGACGACGCGCAGGTCAGGGAACTGCATGTCGTAACCAACTGGTTTGAAGAGCTCAAGCGGCTTGTGCCACCGCCCCAGGCCCCTTAAGTCGCGCCGGTTACGAAACTCGGTCTCGAACGCGTTCACCCCGTCGAGTCGCTGAAGCAACTGGTGGCGCACCACGAACCCTGGGGCAAACCCGACGAAGCTGCCAAGTGACGAGCAGAGTTGCCATCGCTGGACGCGGCGATCTTGCGCTTCGATTACACCGAGGCCCGGTCGGCGACCGCCGACGGGGGCGGCCAGTCCCTGACGATTCGCGATCCTACCGCCCGCCGGTCCTCTGGAACGATCCGGAGAGCTGGCGCGCCGCCGATCCCACGGCGGGCCGACCGTAGTCATCCGAAGAGGGAGAAGAGTCTGAAGGTGTGAAGAGTAGGAAGGGAAAGGAATCGACCCTTCGCTCCCTTCCCACTCTTCCTATCCTTGTCCCATCAGTCTTTGGCGTACATTGTTTGCTGGGCCGGTATCCCCAGATCGGGGCTGAGCCGGGTGCAGGAGTCCAACGCCGCGACAATGGTCTCGGGCTCAGAGGCGCTGATCGTATAAATCTCGCCGCCCGTCTGCCTGTACTGCTGGGCGTAGCGCTCCCAGTCCTCCTGGTACTTGGCGCAGGCCTTCTGCTGGTAGTTCTCTTTCGTGCCGAGCCGCTCCAGCTCCTGCGGATTCCAGTACTTGATCAGCAGGTTGCGGTCCTTCAGGAGAAAGTTGACACTGACGAGTTGGTTATCGACTCTGAGGATCCGGTCGATGCAGGCGGAAGGAAAACCCTTGGCATGAAGGTGCCTGCGGATGACATCCAGCCCATCCTGCTTTGGCGCAGGGCGGGGCGGGGCCTGCGCCTGCCGTCGCACCACGGGCGACACACGATGTATGGTCGGCGGCCGAGAGCTGTGGTGAACGCCCCGGGCGGGAAACACGAAGGTAGTGGCGTATCCCGGACAGATGCCGTAGTCCTGAACCAAGCCTGAGTTGTAGTAGCTGAGGGCATAAGGCGTGTATTGCGCACCCACATCGATCAACCCGGATGACCGGTAATTCAGGGCGTAGGGCGAGTAATGGACATAACCGGGGATCAGGCCGGAATGATAGTAGCTTAGCGCATAGGGGGAATAGCGGACCCCTTCGTAATACGAACCATAGTACCAGGCATGAGCGATTCCCGGCGTGAAGGCCAACAATACGATGAGAACCCAGAGGCGAAGACCCGCTTGGGCATAGCCCCTCCTGGGCCACGATGAAATCCTTTTCATTTGGGTTTCCTTTCCTTAGGAAGATCACGTCTTCTCCGTCGGATTCCCAAACGCACAATCACGTTTGGGGACCCCATCCCCTCCTCCTAAGTACTGAGGAACCCTCCCCCATTCTGGATTTATGAATTATGAATTATCATTTATGAATCATAACTCATAATTCGTAATTCATAATTCGGCATGGCCCTCCTTTCTGCGCGTGGTGCGGCCCGGAACCTCCTTGTTTGACCAAAGCCTGCAACTTTACATTCTCTGCGCTTTGGCCGTCGGTATTATCGACCCTTGGCGGAATACTCCTTTAGCCAATCCGCCATCAGGCTTACAATGCCATAATTATAGGACTGTACCGCTTGGTACGTCAAGGTACCAAAGCGGTTTGTTGGGAGAACGGTTCGTAGCTTTGTCGTAGGGTGGGGCTTGCCCCACCGATTCTTCCGCGAGGCAAAAGGAAATGGCGGAGCCGGCCCCACCCTACCCAGACGCTACAGTTGTCCGTCCAAGTGGATTGCTTTACCTTTCGTTATGTCGATCTGGACCGTTCGGTCGCCGTAGCGCACTTTGCAGAGGCCGTCCTGAACGCTCTTGATCGTTGCGCTGGTCAGCCTACTGTCCTTCCAGTAGATGTCCACGTCGAAGCCGCCACGGGCTCGGAGCCCTGTGACGTGACCGGTGGGCCAGGCACTGGGCAGGGCGGGCAGCAGGTGCACTTCGCCGGCGTGGCTTTGCAGGAGCAGCTCCGCTATGGCGGCCGTGCCGCCGAAGTTGCCGTCGATCTGGAAGGGCGGATGGGTGTCGAAGAGGTTGGGGAGCGTCGATTTCGCCAGCAGGGCGACGACGTTCTCGTGGGCTTTGTCGCCGTCATGCAGGCGGGCCCAGAAACTGATGATCCAGGCGCGGCTCCAGCCGGTATGGCCGCCCCCGTGGGCGAGGCGGTACTCCAGGGACTTGCGGGCGGCGCTCGCGAGCTCGGGCGTCCCGGTCATGGTGATCTGGCGGCCCGGGTGCAGGGCGAACAGGTGCGAGGTGTGCCGGTGACCGGGCTCGGCCTCCTTGAACTCCTGCGACCACTCCAGCAGCCGGCCGTCGGAGCCGATCTGCGGCCCGAGCAGCCGGGCGCGGGCACTGCGGACGCGGCCGACGAAGGCATCATCGAGGCCCAGAACCTGGGCGGCCTCCAGGACGTTGGTGAACAGATCCCAGATGATCTGCTGATCCATAGCGGGTCCCATGCACAGGGAGGCCCGCTGGCCGTCGGCGGTGATGAAGGCGTTCTCGGGCGAGTTCACGGGGCCGCTGACGAGCTTGCCGGTCCTGGGGTCGGCCACAAGGAAATCGAGATAGAACTGGGCGGATTCCCGCAGGATGGGCCAGGCCCCTTCGAGGAAGCGCCGGTCGCGGCCGAAGGCATAGTGCTCCCAGAGGTGCTGACATAACCAGGCGCCCGCGGCGGGGAACAGGCCCCAACCGGGGGCCTCGCCGGGCGATGTGAAGCCGAAGACATTGGTGATCGTGTGGACGGTCCAGCCCTCGGCGCCATAGTGGACGCGGGCAGTTTTCCGGCCGCTGGGCCGGAGCGAATCGATCAGATCGAACAGCGGCTGGTGACATTCCGCCAGATTACAGACCTCCGCGGGCCAGTAGTTCATCTGCAGGTTGATGTTGGCATGGTAGTCGGCATTCCACGGCGCCTGGACGCCGTCGGCCCAGATCCCTTGCAGGTTCGCCGGTAGGCTGCCCGGACGGGAGCTGCTGATGAGCAGGTACCGCCCGAACTGGAAGTACAGGGTGATCAAGTCCGGGTCCGCCACTCCCTTCTGTGCGGCCTTGAGCCGCTCGTCGGTGGGCGCGGGGTTGGCGTTGCCGCCCAAGTCGAGGCGGACCCGCCGGAAGAGCTTTTGATAGTCCGCGGCGTGCCGCGTTTGCAGGTCCTCCCAGGATCTTGCGGCGGCGTCCACAAGCTGCGTTCGCGTGGTCTTCTCGGGGTCATTGCCCCGGTAGTCGGGCGGGTGGAGCTGGTAGTCGGTCCCGGCGGCCAGCAGGAGCGTGACGGTGTTGGCCTTCTCGATGCGCAGCTCATTGCCGGCCGTGCGCGTCGTGCCGCCTTCGGTCTCCGCCCGCAAGCGGGCGACGTACCTGATCCCGCCGGTGCCGTTCCTCCCGTCGTCCATTTGCCCGGTCATGGTCAGGCTGTTGGTGCCCTCGGCGACGGTGGTAAATCGCTCCGGGCGCTTCAATTCGGCGGTGAAGCTGAGCCGGCCGGGCTGGTCGCAGGTCAGGCGGACGACGAGGACCTGATCGGCGGCGCTGGAGAAGACCTCGCGCACGAACGTGGCGCCGCCCTGGCGGAAGCTGACTTTGGCCGTAGCGGTGTCGAGGTCCAGCTCCCGGTGGTAGTCGCTCGCTTCCTCCGAACCGTCGAACGTGAGCGTCAGGTCACCGAGGGTTTGATAGCTGCCGTAGGGCAATTTCGCGCCGCGGGCGCGGGCCGATCCCGCGCCTTTGCAGATCAGTTTCTTGTTCGCCAGCGCATTGGCCTGGACGTACTCGTCGTCGAATATCAACTGACGGATCTCGTGCAGGGCGGCCAGGGCCTCGGGATTGTCCGCGTCCTGGGGACTGCCCGACCACAGGCTCACCTCGTTCAGTTGCAGACGCTCCTTCTTGACGTCGCCGAAGACCATGGCGCCGAGCCGGCCGTTGCCGATCGGGAGCGCCTCCGTCCACTGTTTGGCGGGCTGGCGATACCAGAGTCGCAGTCTGTTCCCGTCCTCACTTCCTGCGGCCCTGGCGCCTGGCACGACTGCAAGAACGACCCAGGCGGTGACATACACGAAGCGCAAAGACCTCTGTTGCGATTTCATCGGCTCTCCTTCATTTTATCGCGGTCCCTACGAACGGGACTGGAGTTGGCTGTCCAAGCGGACCGCCTTGCCCTTGGTGGCCTCGATCTGGACGGTCCGACCGGCGTACCGCACGGCGCACGGCCCATCTTGCAGGCTGGTGATGGTGGCACCGGCCAGCTTGCCCTCCTTCCAAGTGAGGTCGACCCCAAAGCCACCCCGGGCGCGCAGGCCGGTGACCGCGCCGGTCGGCCACGCATCTGGCAGGGCGGGCAACAGGTCGATGATGTAACGGCCCTGACTGTCCCGGCGATGGCTTTGCAGCAGCATTTCCGTGATGCCGCTGGTGGCCCCGAAATTGCCATCGATCTGGAAGGGCGGATGCGCGTCGAAGAGATTGGTGTAGACGCCGCCGCCTTTGTAGGTCGTCAGCGGCGAGGAGGTCAGCGTCA
>CAYHAJ010000090.1:0-10595 GCA_964354535.1 uncultured Pirellulales bacterium | reverse complement strand
GTCCCCTGGTGGCGGACCGATGCGTACTACAAGGACTCCTGGCATGGGACCCAGAAGCTCGACGGCGGCGGGGCCCTGATGAACCAGTCCATCCACATGGTGGACATGCTCTGCGACCTGATGCCGCCCATCGAGTCGGTGCAGGCGTACACGGCCACCCTGGGACATACGATGGAAGCCGAGGACACCGCCGTCGCGGCGCTGCGCTACAAGACCGGCGCGCTGGGCGTCATCTACGGCACGACAGCCTCCTTCCCGGGCCAGTTCCGCCGCTTCGAGATCACGGGCACCAAGGGCACCGTCATCAACGTCGAGAACAGCATCACGGTCTGGCAGTTCGCCGAGGAGAGGCCCGAGGACGAGCAGGTCCGTCAGAAGTTCATGAAGATCCAGGGCGGCGGCGGTGTCGCCGATCCGGCGGCCATCACCCACGAGAACCATACCCGCAACTTCAAGGCGTTCCTGGACTCCCTGGAGAAGGACAAAGATTTCTGGATCAGCGGCCCCGAAGCCCGCAAAGCGGTCGAAGTGATTCTCGCCATCTACCGTTCGGCGAAAGAGAAGAAGATGGTAAAACTAAGCTAATGAGGTCTTCCTGAAGTTCGAGGGGGCAAGGTCGCCCAACTGGCGGAAATTCCAAATCCCAAGCACCAAATCCCAAACAAATTCCAGAGGCCGAAAATCCCAATGACCAAAACGGGCCTCGCATGGCGCGAGCGTTTGGTCATTGGGATTTGGGATTTGTTTGGGATTTGGGATTTGGAATTTGGTACTTCTGGCGCCGCTGTTGGTCAGACCTGTGCGCTGAGAACCTCGTGTGGTTTCACACCTGGCTTGGGCTCCTGGGTCACCGCCTCGACCGTGGGTGTCACCTGGATCCGGCGGTACTTGTAAACGTCCAGCCGGGAGGGTTTCTCCCGGGTGAACTTGATGCCCCGGCCCGTGATGATCTCCTTGTCCTCGCGGATGTAGTCCACATATTGCAGCAGGGCCCAGGCGCTGTTGTTCCAGCGCATCTGGTAACCGCGCTCGTGGGCCTGCCGCTCCATCATCAACCGCTTGCCTTCGTTGAAGACGAGGAAATCGAGCGCCTGGGCGATCTGCTCGACCGACGGCTCGCCGGGATCGACCAGGATGCCGCGCGTGTACCGGCCGATGATCAGGCCCTCGGGGCACGGCTTGTTGGAGTGGATCAGCTCCTGGGCATAGCGAAATTTCGTCGTGACGGCGACCCGGCCCGCGCCGAGGGTGTCGGCCAGGACGCCGCTGGAGATCTGCTGCATGTTCAGATAGGGCAGCAACATCGCGTTGGTCGCGCCGTACAGCTTCAGGAGCGTATTCTCGTCGAGAAAGGTGTCGAGGAACACGATGTCATATTCATCGAAATTGGCCCCGCCCAACTCCTTGACTTTGCACCATTTCACCTTCGCCTGCTCCAAGGCTTGGTCCAGCGAGGCGCGAAAGCGCCGATACGGCTCGCCACCCTCCGCCCGGACGAAATCGGGGTGGCACTTGCCCGCGATCAGATAGACCGTTCGCTTGCGCTGCTCCTCCGTGAGGGACTCGTCGAGGAACAGGCCATAGCCGCGAATGCCGTATTCGAGGCCCTTGCCGGGCGAGAGCATGCCGAGCGTTGTGACGAGGAAGCGATTCTCCAGATCGTATTCCTGCTTCGTCGCCAAGCGGTCGAAGTAGGAGGCGTGGTGCATGCGGACACCGTGGTCGATGTGCTTGAGCTTCTCGTGGGGGATCCCGTACACCTCCGATTCGAGGATCTGAATGGCGCTCTCCGTGGTGACGATCAGGCCGTCGCTGTGCCGCGCCAGGCCTTGGATCGTGGTCTTCTCGTGCGGACTGGGCTCATCCGGGACCGTGTGCAGATAGACCACCGTGATCAGGTCCCGGTCGTGGAAGGCCTTGGCCAATTGGACGAAACTGCTGCCCGCGCCGGGCTTGCCTTCGGGGCTGGGGTCCAATCCAAATTCGTGCTGTAGCGCGATCACCGTGGGATTCTTCGCTTCGTCGGCCCGCGTGGAGATGTGGGTCACCGCATCCCGCCACGACAGGGGATTGTATTGGTCGATCACCAGATCGACCGGGATGTCATAGGGCCCGCTGCGGTTGTCGATCGCCGCGACGCGGATATGGCCGACTTCGGAGGTGAAATGCGCCAGGGCGGTGGCCAGATCGCGCGAGAACGTACCGATCCCACACCGCCGCGGCGGATACGTGCTGACGATCCGAATGTTGTACGGCATAGGATGCTCCCGTCATGCACAATGAACCGGGCGTCGTGCGGAACTGGCCCACACGACGCCCGAAGAGCATACGGAGCACCCATTCCCCGTGTTTGAGCCGGTCGTTGCTAATCACGAACCACGGGCTGGTGTTTCAGAGGGTGTTTTGTAGACGTCCCCTGAGGAATGGAGGCAAGCGTAGTTCCGTGACCGGAAGGGTGGCAGCGTCAAGCGAAGCTTGGCGATGGTCTTCTCTTCGTACGTTAGAGCCATCGCCAAGGCCTTCGGCCTTGACGCTGCCACCCGGAGGGCACACAACTTCAGACCCGTCTCAGACGGCGGCCATGACGCCGCGGACGTAGCCAACGGACTCCGCGAGGCCGGGCGACGGATCGTTCTCCGACTTTTCGTACTCGAACGAGACGATCCCGGTGAAGTTGATCCTGACGAGGGTCCGAATGACCTGGGGGATATCGATCACGCCGCGACCGACCTCGATCGCACCGCCCTTGGCGTCGGCGGCCGTGACGTCCTTGATATGGATGTCAATATGACGGTCGGCGAACTGCTCGATCGAGGCGACGGGGTCCACGCCCGCGCGGATCGTATGGCCGATGTCGTTGCACAACCCGATGCGCTTGTCGAGGTCTTTGATCTTCTCCATGATGGTTGACGGAACGGGGTACACCTTGTCGCCCGGTCCGTGATTGTGAATGGCGACTTTGATGTCGTATTCTTTGACCTTCTTGTCCACGAGCGGGAGCAACTCCGGCACGGGCACGCCGATGATGACCTTCATTCCGGCCGCCTTGGCGTAGTCGAAGGCCCGGTTGACCTGCGCCTCATCCCTCATATCGATGACACCGCCGCCGTAGAGATCCAGACCTGCCGCCTTCACCCTGGCGGCGGCCTCTCGAATCTGCTCCGGCGTGCTGTCCATGGCCAAGTGTACGTCCTTAAGGGCAATGTGCTTGAGGCCGACCCGGTTCGTCATCTCCAGGGCTTTCGCGAGGTCGAATTTCCGGAGTGTATACGAGGCCAGACCCAGCTCGAACGGTAGGGCGCGGCCCTTGGCGGGAGTGGGACTCTCGGATCGCTTCTTACGGGCTTTGCCCTTTTTGCCGCCTTCGGCGCCCAGGGCCGGGCCGGCGAGAACGGCGGCCGCGGTTGCCGCGGTGGTCGCTGTCAGGAATTCTCTTCGGCTATGATGCTGTTCCATGGACGTTGCCTCCTTATCTGACTTATCTACGGATCGGGTCACGCACACTGCGTGGCAGGACCCGGTACGCTATGATACCAGGATTCCGGCGAATGGCAGAGGCAAAAACGGTAAGAATGCGCGGCGGAGAAGGGCCCCGGCGGGAATCCGTCGGGGCCCTCAGAACGCCACGGAGGGCTTGCGTTGTCACCTACTTTCTGCTATGCTTTGTCGATAATAGAATCGCACCGACTACCCAAGAGGGGTTGTCGTCTGAGTGATCGGAAAAGGATGAGGAACCACGTTCCGGAGGATACGGCGTGTGGCGTACGGCATTCACGTTGATCGAGCTTCTCGTGGTCATCGCCATTATTGCCCTGCTCATGGGGATCCTTCTGCCCACTTTGAGTCGTGTGAAACGGCATGCGGCCGGCAGCGCCTGCATGGCCAATACCCGGTCCCTGGCCACCGCCTGGGTCATGTACGCCCACGAAAATGACGATTTCCTCGTTCCGACTCAGGTGGTTGCCGGCCAGAAGACCGCTTGGGTGCAGGTGCCTCAGGACGAGGCTGGCCATGCCACGGTCGCCCAGACGCCCGCCTGCACGCTGGCCGACAAGATCCGGGGGATCGAGCGCGGGCTGGTTTTCCCGTACGTGAAGAGCCGCAAAGTCTTTTTGTGTCCCGCCGACCGCCGGTTGACGATCGGCATCGAGGATTGTCGCAGCTACTCCATGATCGGCTGTCTGAACGGACAATTGCCGGGCAGTGCGTACTACAAGTACCAGATCCGCAAGTACAACCAGATCAAGTCGCCGGGCCAGAAGTATATGCTTGTGGAAGAGGCCGATTCCCGCGGATTCAATTCCACCTGGTGGACGTTGGCGACCCGCGAAATGGGTTATGATCCGGTGCAGTGGTGGAGTCCGCTGGCGATCTGGCATGGCGACAGCAGCACACTGGGCTTTTGCGACGGACATGCGGAATCCCATCGCTGGCGCGAAGAGCTGACCATTCAACTGGCAAGAAAGACCGTGCCACCCGGACAGAACTACGGAATCACCAAAGTGCCGGACGGACGCCGTACCGACGTCGATTACATGGATCTCGGCTGGGCCTACAAGTTCGGACAAAAATGAACGACTAATGGGAAGGAGGCAGGAAATGAACAAGAAGCGCACATTCGTCACGCTATTGTGGAGCATCGGTTGGATCGGCCAGGCGTGGGGAGTCACCGGGACGTATGTCGACATCGCGCCGGCTAATACCGTAGCGGTCAACGGCACGAGTCCGTGGTGCAACACCGCCGCCACCGCAGGCTTGTGGCAGCAGCGGGCGTTCTGCAACAAGGGCACGATCTATCAGGGCCAGAGCGCCAATGGCATGGACCTGAAAACCACGATCAGCGGGCTGGTGCCGGGGCAGGTGTACGACATCTACGCGATCTATTGGACCAAGAGCATCGGCGAAAACTGGGGGATGCTGGCCGGGGTGGATCCCAATCGTGCCAATGCCACGTGGTATAACTTCGAAAACGGCACCAAGACGGGACCGACCGAGGTGGCCGGCGCCATTTATGAGATGGAGGGCCTGGTCGGAACGGCGACCGCCGACAAAGACGGGAACCTTGTCGTCTATACGTTCAACCACGCACACATCACCACGAGTCACCGCGCCTGGGTGGATGGTTTCTCGTACCAGCAGGCATTTCTCGCCTGCAATCCGCAGCCGACGCATGGCGAGACCTCCGTTGCCCTGGGGACCCAACTGAGTTGGTCCACGATGCTGGATTCTGCCAAACCCACGCAGCGCGACTCGCGAGTGACGGAGCACTGGGTCTACTTCAGTGAGTCCCCGGGCCTGACGGATGGAGATCTCCTCAAGAAGGTACCGGCTTCCGCAGAGCGAGTCAGTCCGCCGTCTCTCCAGGCCAACAAACGGTATTACTGGGCGGTCGATGAACATTTGGCCGATGGCAGCACCGTGTTCGGCGTAACCTGGACCTTTGAAACGGTCAAGACCTTGACCAGTTTCGATCCCCCCGTGGGCGGCCAGCCGTCGAATGCGCGCGCCAAGCCGGGGGATACCGCGGTGTTCACGGCCAAGGCGGGGGTTCCCGGCGTGCCGGAGACTCCAGTCAGCTACCGGTGGTACCGCGGTTTGCCCGGTGACACGAGCAGGCCCCTCGCCGATGAGGCAGGCCACATCGCCGGGGCGCAGACCCCGCAGTTGAGCATCACCGCGACGCTCGCGGATGAGGACAGCTACTATTGCCGCGCAACCAATGACGCGGGCGGCACGGATTCCGTCGCGGTCAGTCTGCTGGTCAAACGGATGCTGGCGTGGTACAAATTCGACGGCAACCTCAATGACGCAGCCGGCGCCCACAACGGAATCATGACTAATCCGACCTACGTCGCCGGAAAGGACGGCAAGGCCCTGAGCTTCGATGGTTCCAACTACGTCGACTTGGGAAAGGAAGGCTTCCCGAAGGCCGGTCTGGGCAACGGCCTGGGAGCCGGGTCCGTGTCGTTCTGGATCAACACGCCGAAGACCGACATCAGTTTCGTCGGCACCTTCAATGATGGCACCGCGACCGGATTCCGCGTCGAATACACCACCGGCAATTCCCTGTCCTTCCTGTCCCGCGACGACAGCGGCGTGAATCTTACCCGCGCGATCAATCCGTCGGGGTCGATCCTGAACGCCTGGCATCTGGTCACGTGCACATGGGACGCGGAATCGGCGGACGTGGCGATCTACTTGGACGGCGTGAGCACGGGAATGGTCAAGAGCGGTCAGCCGTCCAAATTCACGCCGTGGCAGTACCCGATGGTGATCGGGGCTCGTCAGAACCGCGCCGCTATGGAATGGTTTTATGTGGGCGCCATGGACGACTATCGCCTGTACAACTATCCGCTGAATCCCTATGAAGTGGCGGAATTATACACGTCCCTGGCCGGAGGCAAAATCTGCGTGGAGTATCCTGTCGGAGACCTGAACCGGGACGGCGTCGTGGATCAAACGGACTTGGAGATCCTGCGCTCGAACTGGCTGAAATGCGGCTGGGTCCCCGCCTCCGCATGTGAATTCAAGCTCAACGTTCCCGAGATGAAGGCATTGCTTTCAGCGTGGCTGACGGAACTGGATAGTCCCGTCGCCAAGTGAGCTGTCCGGAAGTAGGTCTTGTACGAATGAGGATCAATTCTTGCGCTGCGCTTGTTATCCTGAACGGAACGTAGCGCAGTGGAGGATCTGGGCTGCAGAGGAGAGAAGCTTCCCCTTCGGTAGCCAGATCCTTCCGCTGCGCCTCAGGATGACAACATCGGGACTGCGCAAGGGTTTCTCCGAATTCGCACGAGAGGGTATCTGAGAATGGGTGGCAGCCTCAAGCGCAGCTTGGGGATGGGCTTGCCCGGTGGAATCGTGCAGACAAGGAGCATGCAATGGCAGGAGCAGACTATCGTTTGGACCGACGTGAGTTTATCGCTGCGGCAGGGCTTACCGGCGCGGCGGCATTGTTGCCCTGGGCCGAGCCCGCGGCGGCGCAGAGCGCAGCGCCCGCGGGCAGGAAGCAGGGGGCTACCGTGCGTGCCGTATTCCTCTATCCTCCGTCCGAGACGTTTTCCGGCAAACCGGACGGCTGGTGGAGTTGGCCCGGCAACGAATTCGATGCGGAGGGACGCCAGAAGCAGTACATGGCGGCCTTCGCCGGCATGGAGAAACGCCTCGGCATGAAGATTCTGACGGACACTCGCTCCGTCGCCAACAATGCGGACGCGCAGAAGGTGATTCGCGAGCTGGAGACCTCCCGTCCGGACGGTCTGCTGCTGATCATGTTCTACAATGTGAGCCTGCCCCAGGCCGATCTGTTCCTCGCGGCGGCGGAGAAACTCAACCTGCCGGTGATCTTCTATATCGGACTCGGGGTCAAGCATGGGCCCATTACGGCCTACCGCCGGCCGGGAGTCTATTTCATCGAGTCTCTGGAGAATCTGGGCGCCATCGAGTCCGGGATGCGGATGATCAACACGCGGAAATACTTGAGGCAGTCCCTCATTCTGAGCATCAACGAGGCCGAGAAACCCCGCGAAGCGACGGAACCGTTCCTCGGGGTCAAAGTCCGCGTGATACCCTTCTCCCGCTATGCGGAGCGTTTCGACAAGGTGGAGCTCACGACGGCAGATCAGAACCTGATGAAGGAATTCACCCGCAAAGCCACCGAGAATCGGGGCGTTACGGAGGAAGGCTTCCAGAACGCTCTGCGCGCCCACCTGGCTCTCCGCGCGCTGCTGCGCGATGAGAAGGCCGACGGTCTGACCATGAACTGCCTGCGGCGCGGCATGCTCAAACCGTGCGTGAGCTTCATGCTGCTCAACAACAGTCTGACGCCGGCCATCTGTGAAAACGATCTGCCGGCGGCGTACACGCAGTTGCTGGGGCAATACCTCATCGGCCGGCCGGGCTTCCAGCACAATCCGGCGTACGAAACGGAGAAGAACCACTACTACGCCTCGCACTGCACGTGCCCGACCAAGGTATATGGCCCGGACGGAGCTGAGCTGCCGTACCTGGTGCGCCGCTATGCCCATTCGAACGAGGGGAGCTGTGCGGTGCAGATCTTCTGGAAGAGGAGCGATCCGGTCACGATGGTGCGCTACTATCCGGGCGAGAAGCCTGCGTTGGATGTCTATGCCGGCCGGGTCGTGGTGTCCCATCCGATGCCGCCCGCCGGCGGGTGCACGACCAACGTGGAGGTGGAGATCACCGACCGCACCGATGCCGGCATGGTCAAGGGCCATCACAATCTGCTGTTCTGCGGCGATTTTGCCCGCCAGTTCCGCCTGTTCGCCCAGTTGTACAAGATGGAATTGGCCGAGACCGGGTACCAGGGCACGTGGCCTCTGTGAACCCGGAAAATGCCTGGCTCAAGAATCAGCCCTTCCGGGTGACAAAGGATGGGTGGCAGCGTCAAGCGCAGCTTGGCGATGGCGGCTTTCCCAGGCATGAGACCATCGCCAAGGCCTTCGGCCTTGACGATGCCACCCGATTCTGAACCAGGCCCGTGCCGCAGGTGTGCCCAACGCTCACCTGCAATTGCCCTCTGAAAAGAAGTGGCTGCGTTGACAACCTGGGACGCCCGTGATATTTATGTGACAACTGGATCATTGAAATTTCATCATTTGCGAGGAGCGTGTTATGCACGATGCCAAGCCAGGAAACAGGGGAACAACGGTATCTCGGCGTGACTTTCTGCGAACGTCGGCGGCCGTGGGGGCGGGCTTGGCTTTCCCCGCGATTGTCCCCGTGTCGGTCTTCGGGGCCGAGGCGCCGAGCGAGCGGATCGCTGTCGGTTGCATCGGCGTCGGTCGCATGGGCAATGGCGATCTTGGTGAAGCCCTCGGTTTCAAGCAGGTCCAGGTGGTGGCGGTCTGCGATCTGGACGCCAAGAGGGCGGCCCTCGCGAAGAAGCGGGTCGAGTCCACCTATGCCAAGCGCAGTCCGGGCGGCGACTACAAAGGGTGCGCTGTCATTGAAGATTTCCAGGAGTTGGTGGCGCGGACCGACATCGACGCGGTCCAGATTGCCACGCCGGACCACTGGCACACCCTGCCCGCCCTCGCGGCGGCGCGCGCCGGCAAGGACATCTTCCTGCAAAAACCGCTGACATTGACCATTCAGGAGGGACGCCTCCTGAGCGACACGGTCCGCCAATATAACCGCATCTTTCAGGTCGGAAGCCAGCAGCGATCCGACAAGGAGTGGCGCACGGCCTGCGAGCTGGTCCGCAACGGGCGGGTCGGCAAGCTCCACACCATCAAGGTGGGCTTTGGCACCGACCCCGGCTGCAAGCCCCAACCGACCATGCCGGTGCCGGAGAATCTGAATTATGAGATGTGGCTGGGTCCGGCCCCATGGTCGCCGTACACCGAAGAACGCGTGCATCCCCAGAACAGCATCAGCGCCCGGCCGGGCTGGCTCCGCATTTCCGACTACGGCGCGGGCATGATCACCGGCTGGGGCAGTCACCACCTCGATATCGCGCAGTGGGCGATGGGGACCGAAGACACCGGCCCGGTTGAGATTCAGGGAGCAGCCGAGTACCCGAAAGATGGGCTGTGGGATGTGCACGGTGATTTCCGCATCGAATACACCTACGCGAACGGCGTCAAGGTCATCTGTGCCGATGAGAAGAAGATCAAGGGCGGCGTCACGTTCGAGGGCGACAAGGGCTGGGTGTGGGTCACACGCGGGCGCATCGACGCGGAGCCCAAGTCGATCTTGCAGGAGACCATCGGCGCCGGCGAGACGAAGCTCTACGTGAGCAATCATCATAAGGGCAACTTCTACGAGTGCATCAAGTCCCGGCAGCCGACGATCGCGCCGGTCGAAGTGGCGCACCGCTCCTGCACGATCTGCCTGCTGGGCGACATCGCGATGCGGCTGGGTCGCAAGTTGCGCTGGGACCCGGCCCAGGAGCAATTCCTGAACGACGACCAGGCGAACAAGATGCTCTCCAAGCCCATGCGGGCCCCGTGGCGTCTGTAGGTTCTCTGTGGCTTTCTTGGGAATCCGTGGTTGATGGCAGGAGCATAGGAATGAAGAAGAAGACGGTTCGCGCCGGTATTGTGGGAGCGGGTTTCTCCGCGTCGTTCCATTTCGAGGCGATTCAGAAAGTCTACGGCACCAATGTCCAAATCAAAGGCGTGTACGCCTTGGAAGGGGCCCAAGCGTATGCGGAGAAACACGAGATCGCCGCGTACGACTCGCTCGAAAGGCTCCTGGACGATGTCGATGTGATCCACTGCTGCGCCACGGCTTCGGCGCATGAGCCGATTGCCATTGCGGCCCTGGAGCGGAACAAGTTCGCCATCGTCGAGAAGCCTCTGACGGGCTTCTTCGGCGACGGCTCCGAGAATTTCAACGGCGAGACCTTCCCCAAGGAGAAGGCTCAGAAAGAGGCCCTGGCGAGCATCGAGCGCATGCTCAAGGCCGAGAAGAAGAGCAAGGGACGCATCCTCTACGCCGAGAATTGGATTTATGCCCCGTCGGTCCAGAAGGAGCGGGAGATCATCGAGAAGACCGGGGCGCAGATCCTTTGGATTCATGCGGAAGAGGCCCACTCCGGCTCGCACGCCAAGACGTATGCGTACTGGAAG
>CAYHAJ010000089.1:0-15987 GCA_964354535.1 uncultured Pirellulales bacterium | reverse complement strand
CGAGTTCGAGGCCTTCACGCCCTACTACTACTCGACGTACGAGCGCGAGTGCGAGCTGCGCGAGAGCGACCGCCCGTCGATCGTCATCCTCGGCAGCGGACCGAACCGCATCGGCCAGGGCATCGAGTTCGACTACTGCTGCGTGCACGCGGCCTTCACGCTCCGCGACGAAGGCTACGAGTCGATCATGATCAACTGCAACCCCGAGACCGTCTCCACGGACTATGACACCTCGGACAAGCTCTACTTCGAGCCGTTGACGGTCGAGGACGTGTTGAGCATCTATGAGAAGGAGAAGCCGGAGGGCGTCATCGTGCAGTTTGGCGGCCAGACGCCGCTGAACCTCGCCGGCGAGCTGGCCCGGGCGGGCGTCAAGATCATGGGGACATCGTGCGAGGCCATTGACCTGGCCGAGGACCGCGACCGTTTCCGCGTGGCGATCCGCAAGCTCGGGATTCCGCAGCCGGAGTCCGGCATGGCGGGCAGTCCGGAAGAAGCGCTCGAGATCGCCAAGCGGATCGGGTATCCGTTGATGGTCCGGCCCTCGTACGTCCTCGGCGGGCGGGCGATGGAAGTCGTTCACGATGAGGAAATGCTCCGCCACTACGTCGCACGGGCGGTCGAAGTCACGCCGGAGCGGCCCATCCTGATCGACAAGTTCCTCGAAAACGCGATCGAGACGGAAGCAGACGCCATCTCCGACGGCACCGATGTGTTCATTCCCGCGATTATGGAGCACATCGAGCTGGCGGGCATTCACTCGGGTGACTCAGCCTGTGTCATCCCGCCGGTGACGTTGCCCAAGAAGCATATCGATACGATCAGCGACTACACCCGCAGAATTGCCGTGGAGCTGAACGTCGTCGGCCTGATGAACATTCAATACGCCATCTGCAACGACGTCGTCTACATTCTCGAAGCCAACCCGCGGGCCTCCCGGACCGTGCCGCTGGTTTCCAAGGTCTGCAACATCCAGATGGCCCGGCTGGCCGTCCAATGCATGCTCGGCAAGAAGCTGTCGCAACTGGGCATCAAGCACCGGAAGATCCCCCACTTCGGCGTCAAGGAGGCGGTCTTCCCGTTCAACATGTTCCCCGAGGTGGACCCCTTGCTCGGGCCGGAGATGCGTTCGACGGGCGAAGTGCTCGGCATGGCCCATTCCTTCGGCCTGGCCTTCTACAAGTCGCAGCAGGCGGCCAAGCAGGAATTGCCGTTGCAGGGCACCGTCCTGATCACGGTGACGGATGAGGATAAGAAGAACGCCCTGAAGGTGGCGCGGGAGTTCCAGAAGCTCGGATTCCGAATCAAGGCGACGGAGGGCACGTACAAGTACCTGTCCCAGGACGGCGTCAAGGTCGAGCAGATCCTCAAGATGCACCAGGGTCGGCCCAACATCGTCGATGCCATCAAGAACGGCGAGATCCAGCTCGTGATCAACACCCCGGTGGGCCGGACGAGCACGCACGACGACTCCTACATCCGCAAGACGGCGATCAAGTACAAGCTGCCGTACATCACGACGACGGCCGCCGCCGCCGCGGCGGTGAAAGGCATCGCCGAGGCCCGCAACGGCACCGCCCCGGTTCGGTCGCTCCAAAGCTACCACGCCGGGATCAAATAACATACACCACAGAACTGGGAGGGGCCGAAGAACGATTGCACGAGAGGGCAAACGGCTTGCCTAAGGGCCGTTTGCCCCTTTCCGTTGCCCCCGCGGGGAATCTTTCGCGAATTTTGAGCAAATGCTGCTTTAGATACGTATATTATCGAGTATAATCCAGACAAAACGGGAGGCTCAATCAAACAGTTACATGGCCAACTATTTTGACAAACTACGATTGTTCGGCAGCCACGAGTTGACGGACCCGATCCGGCCGGACGAGACCGATGAGCTCGATGCGTATGTCGATGACGATGACGAGGCGTTCCATGACGACGATCTGGATCTGAAGGTTCCGGACATCATCGGCATCCTGCCAATCCGTAATACCGTCGTCTATCCGGGCACGGTGACCCA
This sequence comes from uncultured Pirellulales bacterium, assembly GCA_964354535.1. Classification (GTDB taxonomy): domain Bacteria; phylum Planctomycetota; class Phycisphaerae; order Sedimentisphaerales; family Anaerobacaceae; genus PLanc-01. Next base: position 13,970 of record CAYHAJ010000089.1, on the reverse strand, counting down.
TTTGGCCGTCGGGCGGGAGCGCAGCAAGGCCTTGCTGAAGCATACCGAACCGAACGAGACGGTGATCGGACTGCTCACCCAACGAAACCCGGATACCGACCGGCCGGAGTTCCGCGACCTTTACTCGGTGGGCACCACGGCCTCCGTGCTCAAGACCATCAAGATGCCCCAGGGCTCGATCAACATTGTGGTCCACGGGATTGCCCGGTTCCGGATCGTGGAGCGGATTACGACGAGGCCGTATCTCAAGGCCAGAATCAGGCTGCTGCACATCCGAACCAAGATGACCAAGCAGCTCCAGGCCTTGGCCGTGAGCGTCCGGCACAGCGCCAATCGCATGATCGCCCTGAGTCCGAACATCCCGGAAGAGGCCTCCGTGCTGCTCGAGAATATCGAGGATCCGTCTTCGCTCGCCGACTTCCTGGCGGCCAATCTCAGCATGGACCTCGCGCAACGGCAGGCGTTATTGGAGGAGCTCGATCCCGGCAAGCGACTCGAAACCATCTCCGTCGTCCTGGCGCACCAACTGGAGGTCCTGGAGTTAAGCCACAAGATTCAGGGCCGCGTCCGGGAGTCGATCGACAAGACCCAGCGGGAGTACTTCCTGCAGGAACAGCTCAAGGCGATTCAAACCGAACTGGGCCAGCAAGACGCCCATACGGAAGAACTGCGGGAGCTGCGCGAAAATATCGCTCACGCCAAGATGCCCAAGACGGTGGAGGAAGAGGCGCTGCGCGAGTTGGACCGGCTCAACAAGATTCCCGCGGCTTCCCCGGAATACAGTGTCGTCCGAACCTACCTGGATTGGGTGTGCGAGCTGCCCTGGTCCGTGCAGACCGAGGATCAGCTCGACATCGCGCGGGCGGAGCGGGTTCTCAATCGCGATCACTATGATCTGGCCAAAGTCAAGAAGCGGATTCTCGAGTTTCTGGCGGTGCGGAAGCTCAACCCCACCGGCAAGAGCCCCATCCTGTGCTTCATCGGGCCGCCGGGCGTCGGCAAGACCTCGCTCGGCAAATCCATCGCCCGCTCCATGGGCCGTAAGTTCGTGCGCATCTCCCTGGGCGGAATCCGGGATGAGGCGGACATCCGGGGACATCGGCGCACCTATATCGGTGCTCTGCCCGGCCGCATCCTCCAGGAGTTGCGAAAGTGCGGCAGTCGCAACCCTGTGTTCATGCTCGATGAGATGGACAAGATCGGCGCCGATTTTCGCGGCGATCCGTCCAGTGCCCTGCTCGAAGTGCTGGACCCGGAGCAGAACAACACGTTCACGGACCACTATCTGGACCAGCCGTTCGACCTGTCCACCGTGATGTTCATCGGCACGGCCAACTACGCCGAGCCGATCCCGCCGGCGTTGCAGGACCGCATGGAGGTCATCGAGCTGCCCGGCTACACAACCCAGGAAAAGCTGAACATCGCCAAGAAGTACCTGGTGCCACGGCAGTTGAAGGAGCATGGTCTCCGGCCGACACAACTGGTGATCAAGGAGGAGGTATTGTCCAAGATCATCGCCAGCTACACGCGGGAGGCCGGCGTGCGAAACCTCGAACGGAATATCGCCTCCCTCTGCCGCGCCGTGGCGACCGCGATTGCCCGGGGGGACAAGCGGAAGGCCACGATCACCCGCAAGGACCTCGTCAGGATCCTCGGTCCGACCCAATTCGAGTCCGAGCTCGCCCTGCGGTCCGGGCTCCCGGGCGTGGCAACCGGGCTGGCCTACACCCCCGTCGGCGGCGAGCTGCTGTTCATCGAGTCGGCCGCCATGCCGGGCAAGGGACACTTGCAGCTCACCGGCCAGATCGGCAACGTGATGAAGGAAAGTGCCCAGGCGGCGTTCTCAATTGTCAAAGCCAACGCCAAGCGGCTCGATATCGACGCGCGGCAGTTCAGCCGCTTCGATTATCACATCCACGTGCCTGCGGGTGCGGTGCCGAAGGATGGGCCGAGCGCGGGTGTGGCGATGTTCACTTCGCTGGTCAGCCTGCTGCTGAAAAAGCCCACGCGACCGGATGTGGCGATGACCGGCGAGATCACCCTGCGCGGCTTGGTCCTGCCGATTGGAGGACTGAAAGAGAAGCTGCTCGCGGCGAAAGAGGCAGGCATCAAGAGGGTGATTCTACCCGCGCGGAACAAAAAGGACATCGCCGATATCCGGGCCGAAACCATCAAGGGTCTGGAGCTGGTGTTTGTGGAGAAGACAGATGATGTCCTGAAGGCGGCCCTCGACGGCACGCTGTGAAGTCCTGGGACCCATAGGACCTACGGGACGAAGGGGACCCATGCCTGTCTCAGGATCGCATTGGTCACTTTCACGACGTCCATCATTTCCCCCACGTCATGGACCCGGACGACCGATACGCCGGCCGCGGCGCACAGGGCCACCGTCGCCGCCGTGCCGAAGAGGCGGTCCGCAGGTTGCTCCTTGCCCGTGAGCTTGCCGAGAAAGGCTTTGCGGCTGGGTCCCACCAGGACGCGGTAGCCGGTCGCCACCAGTTTGTCCAAGTCTCTCAGAAGCAGCAGATTGTGACGCAGGGTTTTTCCAAAACCGATGCCGGGGTCGATGAAGAGACGTTCTTTCAGAATGCCGAAGCTTCGCGCTCGCACACAACGTTCCAACAGGAAATCGCGTACCTCTGTCACCACATCGTCATAGTGAGGCTCGACCTGCATCGTCGCGGGCGTCCCCTGCATGTGCATCAAGACCACCGGAACTTGTTGCTGGGCGGCCAGCTCCGCCAGTGGCTTGTCGGACAGGGCCGTGATGTCATTGAGGATCGACGCTCCCGCCAGCAGGGCGGCACGGGCCACCTCGACGTGGTGCGTGTCGATGCTGATGGGGATATCGATCCTCTCGGCCAAGGCTCCGATGATAGGGACCACGCGCCGGATTTGTTCGGCCGGCGGAACCGGTTGCGAGCCCGGACGGGTCGATTCGCCGCCCACGTCGAGAAGTGCCGCCCCTTGCGCTGCCATTTCCAGACCGTGCGCCACCGCCCGGTCGGCGTCGAGAAACTGGCCGCCGTCGCTGAACGAGTCCGGCGTGACATTCAGGATTCCCATGACCAGGCAGCCGGAAGAGAAATCCAGGCGTCCCCGCGGCCATTGCAGCACAGCGTTCCCCAGCGCTTCCATCCGGCTATGCCCTTTCCACCTTGAAGCCCATGCCGCCCAGCTTTCGAGCCAGGTCCTCTCTTGGCTGATCGAGTGCGACGGTCGTGTTCTGGAACTCGCGGCGGATGGGATAGTGCTTCCGCAGATCGTCGAAGAACCGGCCGCGTTTCTCGGGCGGTTGCCGGACCATCTGCCGCAGGTTCTCGTCGTCCCGTTTGATGCTGTAAATCTGCTCCACCGCACGCGTAAGCAACTCTTCATCGCCCGCGTTGGCCGCCTCGATCTGGAGCCGGGGGACTCCCGCTTCGGGCAGAAAATCCGCCCCATCGAATCGCGGCGACAAGCCGAAGTGCCGGCAGAGGGACTGGTAGATCATGATCATCCCCGCGACCTTGCCATCGTAGGAATAACCGGCGATGTGGGGTGTGCCGAGATCGACCATCTCCAGCAACTCGGTGTCAATATTCGGCTCATTCTCCCAAACATCGAGCACCACCGCCCGCAATTGACCAGCCTGGATCGCGGCCTTGAGGGCCTGGGAGTCCGTCACAGCCCCTCGGGAAGCATTGAGAAAGACCGCCCCCGGCTTCAGGCAGGAGAAGAACCTGGCATCGGCGAGATGCAACGTCTTGTCGATTCCGGAGCGAGTCAGCGGCGTGTGAATCGTGAGGAAGTCGCACGTGTATAGTGACTCCAGGGGCACGTACTGCGAGTCGCCGGTCCGGCGTTGCAGCGGGGGGTCGTTCCGGAGCACGTGCATTCCCAGGGCCTCGCCTTTGCGGGCGACCCGGCGGCCGACGTTGCCCACGCCGATCACGCCGATCGACTGGCCCTCAAGCCGGATCTGGTGTCGGCGCCCGACTTCCAGCAATGCGGCGACAAGGTATTCCGCGGCGGAATTGGCATTCGAGCCCGGCGCGGATGCGAAGCCGATGTGGTTCCGCTCCAGATAGCCCAGATCGACATGATCGAAACCGATCGTCGCCGTGCCAACAAAACGCACAGTGCTGCCCTGCAGCAACCTTTCGTTCACTGGTGTGATGCTTCGAACCAGCAGAGCATCCGCATTCGCGACCGTCCGGGGAGTAATGTCACGTCCGCTCAGGACCTCGACTTCACCAACCGAGGAGAAGCACTCGCGGACGAAAGGGATGTTGGCATCGGCAACGATCTTCATGTCACCTCACAATCCGAAACCGGCAATCGCCGTGCCGCACTTGGGGCATTTCGAGTCTTCGATGCGGTTGGCGATGATTCGATAACCCACCCGCTCGATGAGCTTGGTATGGCAATTGCTACAATAGGTGTTTTCCCCGTCCGTTCCGGGCACGTTGCCGAGATAGACGTAATGCAGGCCGGCGGCTTGGCCGATCTCGGCCGCCCGCTGGAGGAACTCCAGCGGCGTCGGCTCGGAATCGGTGTACTTGTACTGGGGATAGAACCGGCTGATGTGCCAGGGCACATCGGGGCCAGCCTCCTTGACCAGCCAGTCGGCGAGCTTTTTCAACTCCTCCTCAGAGTCGTTCTGGCCCGGCAGCAGCAGCGTCGTAATCTCCATCCAGATCTTCGTCTGCCTGGCAAGATAGGCAATCGACTCCAGCACCGGCGCCAGGCGTGCCCCACAGAGTCTCTTGTAGTAGTCGTCAGTGAATGCCTTGAGATCCACGTTGATGCCGTCGAGCCAATCGGCGGCAAAATCAATCGCTTCCCTCGTCATGTAGCCGTTGCTGACGAAGACATTGACAAGTCCTCTTTCCTTGGCCGGCCGGGCACAGTCGTTGCAGAGCTCCATGAAGATGGTCGGCTCGGTGTACGTATAAGCGATGCTCTTGCAGCCGGACCGGACGGCGGCCTCTACGATTTGCTCCGGCGCGATGGCCTCACCGTCGATCCGGCCGGTCTCCAGGGCCGCCTGGCTGATCTGCCAGTTTTGACAGAACTCACAGCGGAAATTGCAGCCGACCGCCGCGATGGAGAAACTCCGGCTGCCCGGCTGAAAATGATACATGGGCTTCTTCTCGATGGGGTCCACATTGGTCGCGCAGACCTTGTGGTAGTTGAGCGAGTACAGCTTGCCACCGATGTTCTTGCGCACATTGCAGTGGCCGAGCTTGCCCGCGCCGATCCGGCAGTGAAAGCTGCACAATCGGCACTGGAGCTGTTGTCCGTCCGCCGGCTCCCACAGCACCGCTTCTTTGAGTACTTCCGTCGATTCCATCGCGCACTCTCCGGATTGACGCCTGATTGCCTACGCCCTACAATCCGCCCTTTATTGGTGCCAATTGTAAATCGTAAATCGCAATTAGTAAATTCCGACGGGAGAAACAATGAGCAGCTTCGATCCCAAATCGCTGATCGATCTCGATCAAGGCGTTCTCAACGCCTTGAACCTCTTCCTGGACCCGGTGACCGAGTTTCCCCGGCCCAATCTCAAGCAATTCCAGCGACCCCTGGTCGTCGGCAGCGGCAACGCCATCGCGACCGGCCGGATCATCTTCGATTCCTACGATGCCGTTTTCGCCGATGAGGGTAGCTACAAAGGCAAGCTCGACGCGATCAAGAGCATTGATGGCGTGGTCTTGCTCTCGGCCTCGGGCGGCAAGCACGCCCCGATCATCGCCAAGGATGTGAAAGCCGCCGGCCGCAAGATCATCCTCTTCACCTGCAATCCCTCCCCCCTGGCGAAGAATGATGTGAGTGAGCTGCACGTTTTTCCGAGCCAAGCGGAACCCTACACCTACAATACCTCCACCTACATGGGCATGCTGATGGCGTGCTTGATCGACGATCCGCGCGCCGAGGCCCGCAAGATTCTCGATCACATTCACAACGTCGTCGATCCCACCCTCCAGCAGTGGGGCAAGCGCCTCGGCGACTTCAACGCGTTCTATCTGCTGGTGCCCGAGGAGTTCGACCTGATCCGCATCATGCTGGCGACGAAGTTTGTGGAGCTGTTCGCCCGGCGGATCGCCCGGGATGTCTTCACCTGGGAGCAGTCGAAGCACGCCACCACCGTGGTGGAGACCCCCAGGGAATTATTCCTGGCCTTCGGACGCGAAAATACCACGTTCGGCAAAGACCGGCTGAATATCCCGCTGCCCGAGAACGCCACCTATCCGGCCATCATGGCGACCGGCTATTACGTCATCGGCAGGCTCCAGGCCCAAAAGCCCGCGTGGTTCAAAGAGGGCGTTGAGTCCTTCGCGCAAAGAGCCTCCAAGCTCTTCGGCCAGAAGATCGAGCCGATCGTAAAGTACAAGTGACGTGCTATAGCCCGTAGCTTCGGGCCATGAGCTTGATCGGATGGTTCGTGCTGGCTGGGGCGAGGTGCTCGATTTGCATCTTGCAGGCGGCACATTCCGTCAGGACGTTTTGCGTCGGCGCTTTCTTCAAAGCGGTCTTGAGGCTCTCCGAGATCTGTGTGGACAGCTCATAGTTCTTTTGCTGCATGCCGAAGGTGCCGGATAGGCCGCAGCAACCCGCTTGCAGATCCGTCACCTCGATCTGGAAGTGCTCCTGCAATAAGCGGATCGTCACCGTGTCGTCCCCGATCGCGCACAAATGACACGGCAGGTGATAGACGAACTTCTCCGTCACAGACTCGGTCGGGGCCTTGAGCTCGCCTCGGCGGCGCAGAGCCGAAAGGTAATTCATCAACTCGTTGGTGTTTTGTGACACCAGGGCGGCATCCTCCCCTGTCAGGTAATGACGCAGTTCCTCCTTCAGACACAAGGCAGCGCTGGGCTCGGAGCAGACGATCTTGTAGCCCTGGCGCACGGCCTCCGCGAGGTGCTTGGCGCTGTACGACAGATCGGCGCGGGCCGTCCGGACATCGCCGTAGACGATGGCAGGCAGCGGAGCCGGCCGCTGGTCGGGCAACACGACCTCGATGCCATTGTGACGCAGAACATCCACCACGGCGAAGCCCAACTCGTGGTCGTTGAAATTGGCATAGGTGTCGACGAAGTACGCCACCTTGTCCACCGGCTCAGCCACCGGGCCGCACGCAGCCAGGTACTTCCGACCCGCTTTCAGAAACGACCGGCGTTGGAACGGGGGCATCTTCCGGCGTCGATCCATTCCGGCAACCTTCTCCAAGATCCGTTGGGAGACAGGCCATTGCAGGACCGCGTTGGAAATCGGGGCAAACATGCTGCCCAGCCTGCTGAGGTAGCGGTTATGGCTGAGGGCGAATTCCGCCCGGCGCAGCCCTTGGCGCTGCACGTACTTGGCGCGGGCGGCGGCCATCAGCAGCGAAACGTTCACGCCGGAGGGACACTGCTGCTCACACATCTTGCAGTTGACGCACAGGTCCAGGAACTTGCGAAATTCCGGCGACTCGAAATCCTGATCTTCGAGTTGGCCCGTGGCCCAGTAGTGGAGCAGATTGGCCTTGGCGCGGGAACTGCCCAGCTCTTCCCCGGTCGCCCGGAACACCGGACACATGCGCAGCGCGGGCTCCCGACCGAGGCATAGTCCACACCCATAGCACTGCTCCAACTCCAGTTCCAGCTCGTTCTCGCGGAAGAGCATGTCCGACCGGATTCTCTCGGGGAGGACGTGCCACTCCCGGCGGAGGTCGCGGAACATCACGTCGGGATCGTCGTTGAGGATCTTGCTCGGATTCATCAGGCCGGCGGGATCGAAGATCTTCTTCACTTGCTTGAGGATGTCGTAGTATTCGTCTCCATACTGCCGGCGGACGAAGCCCGCGCGAATCAAACCCACGGCGTGCTCGCCGCTGATGGTCCCGCCCAGGGACCAGGTCAGCGTGTAGACATCCTCAGCAATCGCGAGCATTTTCTGCCGATCTTTGGGGTTGCCCAAATCGATGTAGGGACGGACGTGCAGTTCGCCGTCGCCGGCGTGGCCGAAAAAACACATCGTGATGCCATGCTTCTTCTGGATCGTCTCCAATCCTGCCAGGTAATCAGCCAGACGCCGGTGGTCCACGCTGACATCTTCCATGAACTCCGCCGGATGCTCGCGCCGGCGTTTGCGGTACAGTAGTGGCCCCGCGTCCTTGCGGGATTTCCACACGCGGGCCTGGGCCTTCGGCTCCAGGATGGTCGTTCGCCCGGTCGCGGCCTTGCCCACCGCCTGATCGGTCGCCGCAATCCTCTCCCGAACCTCGGCCTGCGACTCGCCCACGTGCTCGACCAGCAGCACGGCGGCGGCTCCGGCCGGCAGAATATCGCGGTACTGAGGAAGCTGGTCAATCGCCATGTCGATGAGCGACTGATCCATCATTTCGCATGCGACCGGACCGGTCGTCATGATGGTCGGAACGGCCCGGGCCATGTGGTCGAGCGAATCGAACTCCAATTGCAGGAGCCCCTTGACGGCTGGCACTGGCACCGTCCGCAGGGTGATGCTCGTGAAGACCGCCAACGTCCCTTCCGAAGCGGCCAGCAGGCGCGCCAGGTCGATCGTGTTGTCGCGACAGACCCCGGCGATGTTGTAGCCGCAACGGTTACGCGGGGTCGCCGGCAAGGCTTTGGCAATCACCTCCTTGCCCACGGTCAGAAGCGACCAGCACTCCCGGGCGAGGGAACCCGCCCGGTCCTTGGGGGCCCGATTGACCTCGATGCCGTTGCGAAATTCCACAATTTGGCCGTCGGGGAGCACGCCCTCGATGCCCTCGACGTAGGCCGCGATGTGGCCGTATTGCAGCGAATGGGCCCCGGTCGAATTGTTGCCCACGACGCCCCCCACCGTCGCGCGATTCGCGCTGGAGGGATCGGGTCCGATCTTGCGGTCTGATTCCAGCAGGCGCTTATTCAGATCGTCCAGGACGACGCCGGGCTCGCACGTGACCAGCTCGCCGTCAACGCGAAGAATCCGTTTCAGATAGCGGGTCATGTCCAGAACGATCCCCTGGCACAGGGCCTCGCCGGCCAGCCCGCTGCCGGCCCCCCGCGCCGCCACGGCCAAACGGTGCCGGGCGGCATATTGCACCACCGCGGCCACATCCCGTACGTCCCGCGGCGCGACGACACATTGCGGTACAATTCGGTAGCTGCTCGCGTCCGTGCTGAAGGCAGCGCGGTGAATGATGTCCGCAAAGACATCCCCATGGACGAGCTGGGCCAAATCAGCGGCGATTTCCGACGGCTGTTTCTCCATGATTACCCCGACTACTCATCACCCTCCGCCTACTGCTCGAAATCTCTCGGCAAAAACTGGGCCGAGCCGGCGGAGCCGGTCATCCGCAGCACCGCCAGATCGTCCTCACTGACCTGCCCGTTGATGAACTGCTGCACCACCGGATGCGGGTGATTGCGGATGTAATCGGCGTTCCCGTCCGCGATCACTTTGCCATTGTGCAGCATGATGATGCGGTCCGCCACTTTGTAGGCGCTCTTCATATCATGCGTCACCACGACGGTCGTCAGTCCCAGCTCCCGTTCCAGCTTCAGGATGAGCTCGCTGATGATGTCCGAGCGGATCGGGTCCAGACCCGTCGTCGGCTCATCGTACAGGATCACCTCGGGATTGAGCGCGATCGCCCGGGCGAGCGCGACTCTCTTGCGCTGACCGCCCGAGAGATTCGCGGGATAGTAGTTCTGGAAGCCGTCCAGGCCCACCATCGACAGCTTCGCCTTGACCACGTCCTCGACCTCCCGCCAACCCCGGACCCTGTAATGCTGCCGGATCGGAAACGTGATGTTCTCCGCGACGGTCATGCTGTCAAAGAGCGCCCCTTCCTGGAAGAGGTATCCGAAGCGGGTGCGCACCGTGCTCAATTCCCGTTCGCTCAGATGGTCGATCCGGCGGCCTTCGAAGTATATCTCGCCCTCCGAAGGCCGCACGAGCACGATGAAATGCTTGATCAGGACCGTCTTGCCACAGCCGCTTGGGCCGATCACCACCGTGGTCTTGCCCTTCTCAATTAACAAAGACATATTGTCAAGCACCAGCTTGGAGCCGAATCTCTTGGTGAGGTTCCTGACCTCGATGATACCCTCGGAACAGGTGTTCTCGAGTTCTTCGTTGGGTCCATCCATCGTGTTTTCCACTTGTTTGAGGGGTCAGGGATCGGGGATCAGGTTTCAGCGACTCCCCTACCCCCTGAACCCTGACACCTGATCCCTTTCATCCCACCAGGCTCTTGAGCGGCCAGAAGATCTGATAGATGTTCTTGGAGACGACCGCCAAGGCGAAATCCAGGGCCAGGATCGAAATGAAGCTTGCGACAAACGCGTCGGTACACGCCTGGCCCACGCCGTGCGCCCCTTCCTGGCAGGTGAAGCCCTTGTAACAACTGATGATGGCGATCGCAGCGCCGAAAAAGAACCCCTTCACCACCCCGACCGAGACATCCCAGAACTCCACGCCATAGGCGCTCAAATCCCAGTACGCGCGGCTGTTGATGCCGAATTGGAGGAAGCTGACCAGCGCGCCACCCACGACGCCCATCAGATCCGCGTAGATGATCAGCACCGGTGTCAGCAGCAGGCAAGCCAGGAGCCGGGGCGCCACCAGGTAACGAATCGGATCGGTCCCCATGCTCCGCACCGCATCGATCTGCTCCGTTACGTTCATCGTTCCCAACTCGGCCGTCAGCGCGCCGCCGATCCGTCCGGCCAGCATGACCGCCGCCAGCACAGGCCCCAGTTCCTTGACCACCGAAATGTTGATCAGAACGCCCAGGTGCTCCTCCAGCCCCATTCCGGCCAACTGATCGTAGGCCTGCACGGCCAGCGTCATCCCGACGAAAGCCCCGGTGATCATGATGACGGGGACACTCCGGACTCCGATCTGATTCATCTGGGTCCAGACGAGCGGATACGTCCGGCGGGCGGTGCTGCTGCGCGCCGAGGTAGCCACCGACCGCCAGGCAAACCGGCCAAAATGACCGGCGTTGATCACGTCCTGAATGGCCTTCGCGCCAAGTGCTGCGATCATCCAAACGTCCCTATCTATATACGCGGGCAGGTCTTAGGAGCAAAATCGGCAAGTATCCACCGAGCCTCCACCGTTTTTAACCGCCCGACCCGCCCTTGTCAAGAATTCCGACTCCTGGTTGAAATACCGCCGCGGGCCGGTATAATCAGCCCAATGCCGAAGGCGACTTCGGGAACTTTCTATCTGTGCTTTTGCGAGCGGAAGGATGTCAACACAAAGGATTGCGTTGTTGGGGGTGGCATTAGGCATCGCCTTGTCATGCTGTTCCAGTGCCAGGGCTGAGACTTGGCGATTGAAAAGTGGGGATCAATGGGAGTCCGTGTCCGCCGACCCGCAGGAACGCTACCTGCACGCGATTTCCGAGCTGAAAGAGCTTGCCAAGGAGGGCGATGCCAGCGCGGTCAAAGAAGCGCTGAAGGAGATCAAGGCGGAGTTCCCGGACCGCGTCGGCCCCGACCTCGATTTGTTCATCCAAGGCGAGCTCCAGTACTGGCGCGATCACTACGGCAAGGCCCTGGCCAAATTTGAGAAGATGTTCAAGAACTACGCGGCCAGCGAATTCAGCGCCCCGGCGTTGCGCCGGGAGTTCGACATGGCCCAGGCCTACCTGCAAGGGCGAAAGAAGACGGTCCTGGGCCTCTTCAAGATCTCCGGCTCCGCGGAAGGCGTCGAGATCATGGAGAAGATCAGCGACCGTGCGGGAATCGATGAACCCAACGGCGTGGGCCTCCACGCCGCCTTGGCCGTGGCGGAACACTACGAAGCCCGGGAGCAGTACCTCGAGGCGTACCTCAAATGGGCGGAGATCGCCTCCTATTGGGAGACCGGGCCAATCGGCAAAAGAGCCCTGTACCGCATGGCGGAGGACAATCTGGCCGCCTATGACCGGCACGCCCCGGAGAAACGCCCCTCTTATGATGCTTCGAAGCTGACCTCGGCCAAGACCTACTACCAGAAATACCTGGCCCTGTATCCCGCCGAAGCCAAGGAGAACGATGTGCCCGTGAAGATCCAACACATCGACGAAGAGATGGCGCGCAAGCAGCTCTCTGTCGGCCAGTTCTACCGCCGGACGGGCGAGCGGCAGGCGGCAAACCTGTACTTCGAGATGGTCATACGAAATTGGCCCCAGACCGAGGCGGCCGTCGCAGCGAAGCAGGCTCTGGAAGAGGACCACACGGGGGGCAAGTAGCCCATCCAACGAGAAAACGCGAAATCCGAAATTCGAAATCCGAAACAAATACCAATGACCAAAACCCAGAATTCAGGACGGACCTATCGACCGGCGTCAGCGTTTCGGTCATTGGCGCTTTGGATTTGGAGTTTGTTTCGGATTTGGGATTTGGAATTTGGGATTTCCGCCGCGGCGGCGGTTTTGTGCTTCGTGTTTCTTGCCGGCGGGTGCGGCAGCTCGACCGGTTACACGAACGCCTCCCTGTTCCCCAGCGATGTTAATAACGTCTACCTGGAGATGTTCGACAACCGCAGCTTCCGGCGCGGGATCGAGTTCCGCTTGTCGGACGCCTTGGCCAAGCGGATCGAGGTCGATACCCCCTACAAGATCGTCTCGGATCGGGATCGGGCCGACAGTGTGATGAGCGGCCAAATCACCACGGCCGGCGAATCGATCCTGACCATCGAGCGCGACCTCGGCCGGGCCCTGGAGAAGGAAGTAATCTTGACAGCCGTCGTGAACTGGAAGAATATGAAGGACGGCAAGCTGATGATCAATAGCAGGACCGTGACCGCCACGGCGAGTTTCTCCGAGTTTCAGCAGCAAGACTTCACGTACGCTGCCACCGTCGCGGCAAACAAGCTGGCCCAGACCATCGTAGAGCTAATGAAGAATCCGTGGTAGAGTGATAAACTCCCGCAAAATGGACCTTGGGCCGCGTGGGGAAGGAGAAGTCTCTTTTCCCCTTTTTACAGCCGACCCAGAGAAAGGAAAAAATCGTGCGCCTCGGCTCTCACAGCGCGGACCCAGCAGCTTCTGCGAGGCCATAACTCTATGAAAACGACAGCGAATAACCAGCAAAACGACGCCCGCCGGGCACCCAACCGACGTCCGTCGCGCAAGCCGACGCTCCCCACGTACAAGCGCAGCCCGCTCAGTTGGCTGATCGTCGCCATCATTCTGTTCGCCTCGATGATGATGCTCCAGCAGGGGCTCGTGACGAACACGCTGCGCTGGGACCAGTTCACGCAGTACCTGCAGGAGGGCGGCCAGATCGAGCGCATCGACATCGGGGAAACCGAGATCTCCGGCAAGTTCAAGGAAAACTCGCAGGCGGCGCGGGATACCGGCGCCGTGGCCTTCAAGGTGAACTACCGGCCGGACGGCGGGGCCAAGGAACGGCTCAATGAGATCCTCAACTCGTTGGCGAGCAAGGGGGACCCCCTGGAGTACCAGTACACCCAGCAGCGGATCTGGATGTTGTGGCTTTTGAATTGGTTGCTGCCCTTGCTGCTGTTCGGGGGCTTTATCTACTTTTTCTTTGCCCGGAACCTCCGGACCGGCGCCGGCGGGATGCTGATGTCCTTCGGCCGCAGCCGGCACCGCGTCCAAGGCAAGGACCGCGTCAAGGTCACTTTCAAGGACGTGGCCGGGATCGATGAGGCGCAGGAAGAGGTGGCCGAGCTGATCGAATTCCTCCGGAACCCCAAGAAGTTCCAGCGGCTGGGCGGACGCATCCCGCGCGGCGTCCTGCTGATCGGCCCTCCGGGCTGCGGCAAGACCCTGCTGGCCAAAGCCATCGCCGGCGAGGCGGATGTGCCGTTCTTCAGCATCTCCGGCAGCGACTTCGTCGAGATGTTCGTGGGCGTCGGTGCGGCACGGGTCCGCGACATGTTCCAACAGGCGGCCGCGAAGGCTCCGTGCATCATCTTCATCGATGAACTCGATGCCCTCGGCAAGACACGTGGCTCGAGCGTCGTCGGCGGCCATG
>CAYHAJ010000088.1:0-51876 GCA_964354535.1 uncultured Pirellulales bacterium | reverse complement strand
TGTCGATATCCAGATCGCTCAGTTCCGCCTGTTCTGGGCTCATGTAAGCAGGGGTGCCGATGATGTGGGCGTAGCGAGTAAAAAGCGTCTTTTCCGTCAATTTCTGATTGGTGGCCTTGGCAATCCCGAAATCGATCACTTTGGGCACGGGCTTACCGTCATGGTGCGTAACCATGACATTAGAGGGTTTGATGTCCCGGTGGATGATGCCCTTCTGGTGGGCATGCTGTACGGCGTGGCAGACTTGGAGGAAGAGGGCGAGCCGGTCTTTGGTGCTCAGGCTGTTCTTATCGCAGTATTCGGTGATGGAAACGCCGGTCACCAGTTCCATGACAAAGTAGGGCCGGCCGGTCTCGGTGGCACCGGCATCAAGGACCTTGGCGATACTGGGGTGGTCCATCAAGGCCAGGGCTTGCCGCTCCGCCTCGAAGCGGGCGATCACCTGGCGGGTATCCATGCCTAATTTGATGATCTTGAGAGCCACCTTGCGGCGGAGGGGCTCGGTCTGCTCGGCCATATAGACCACCGCCATCCCGCCCTCGCCGATCTTCTCCAGGAGCTTGTAACGCCCGATGACTGTGCCGGGACTCTCTGCCACAGGCGACAGATCCGGGGCAATGCCGGAGCCGAAGGGCGGAGTTTCCAGGAAATCTCCGGCCTCCTCATGGGCGCGCAGGAGGGTCTCAAGGCGGACCAGCAGGTCCGCATCAGCGCCACACGCCTGCCGGACGAATGCGACCCGTTCGGCCGACGGTCGAATCTTGATCGCCGCCTTGAAGATCATCTCCTCGTTGTGCTGTGGCAGGCTCACGAACCATTCTCCTTTACCGTTGCTCTACCGTATCATGCGAGATTCCGTCCCGAACCGTCCGGAGAAAAACCACAAGAACGTGAAAAAAAACAATGATCCACAGATTACGCCGATTTTCGCAGATTCAAGAACGAAGAAAGGAGAAAGGCGCACGGCCCAACGTGCTTCGTCCCTCGGGGGGACTTGGCCTGGGGTCGCAGGGCAGGAATTCTTCCCTCGCCCCCTCGTTCCCCCCGCCTTTACTCTTCTTGTCCTTGGCCTTTTCCTTGAAAATCTGTGCAAATCTGCGAAATCTGTGGATCTACCGTCTTCGATCGCGGGCGCGGGCTCAACCAGGGATTGACGTTGCGTCGTCACCCTTGGCGATTTCGACCCGCAGCCAGGCACGGGCGTAGGCCCAATGTTCGCCCGCCGTGGAACGTGCCATCCCCAGGGCTTGCGCCGCCTCCTCCAGCGTCAGGCCGGCGAAATAGCGCAGCTTCACGAGGTCGGCCTTCAGCGGGTCCACCTGTGCCAGCTTCTGTAACGCTTCATCCAACGCCAGCAGATCCTCCGGCACACCGTCCAGAGTTGGTTCCGCTGCCGCCAGATCGGCCCTCTGACGTTGGCCGCCGCGTTTGAGCGTCTTCTTGCGGCGGGCGTTTTCGACCAGAATGCGGCGCATCGCTTCTGCGGCCGCCGCAAAGAAATGCCCGCGATTTTCCCAACTCTGGGGTTCGCCCCCAACCAAGCGCAGATAGGCCTCGTGGACCAGAGCGGTGGCCTGGAGGGTCTGGCCGGGGGTCTCATGCGACAGCTTCTGGGCGGCCAGAAGGCGGAGTTCCTCATAGACCAGCGGCAACAGCTCGTCCGTGGCTTTCGCGTCCCCTCGTTCGATGGCGTTCAAGATGCGTGTGACATCACTCATAGCCGCCGCCCACCCCGGACGTTGGAATATCGGAAGAATGGGAAGCGGGGCGCGCCAGTCTGCCCATTGTTCCATGAGTCCACTATTCCAATCCTATCCGCCGCGTTACCGTAACCACTGGACGATTCTCTCTGCTGCGCCGGTGGGACTATTCTGCCAGAGAACGGGTCACCGTTCAAGCGCCGGGTGGGGGTTTGGAGGCCCCGGCCACCCGGACATTTGCGTTGGATGTCGAAGGATCAATAAAGCGGCCGGACGACCTCGCCGATAGTCGGTAGGGTGTGCATTGCGCACCAAAACCCTACTCGCTTCAGGGGGCCAAGAATGCCTGAGTCAGGAAGCAATCGGTCCAAGATCGCCAGCATCGGCCATCGCGACAGCGTCAAGGAAGCCGCGATGCGGATGTTCTCTCATAATGTAGGTTGCCTGATTGTCATTGACGATCAGGGCAAGTTTATCGGACTGGTCACCGAACGCGATATTGCCCGGAACATGGCGATGTCGCCCGACAGCGGGGTGGGGACCCGGGTCGCCCAGATCATGACCGATCGCATTGTCTCTTGTCCGCCAGGGATCAGTACGGGCGAAGCCCGCAAGATCATGGCGGAGCATCGGATCCGGCACCTGCCCCTCGTCGACAAAGGCGTGGTGGTCGGGATTCTGTCGGCCCGCGATATTATGGGACAACAACTCCTGGAGGACCGGGCGGCCGCAGAAGAAGTCGCGATGCTCTCCAAGTGCCTCAAGAGCATCGACTTGGCCGAGGCGGTCGAGATCGTCTCGGCGGAATGCCCCAGGTTGTTCGACGCCGGCAATTGTGTTCTTTGCCTGTTTCCCCAGGGCGACCGCAGCCGGGAGCCGGAGCTGGTCAGCTCGAACCGCTGCCCCTGCGTGGCGGGCCACATGAAGAGCCCGCAAGGGGTCGAGGAGGTCTCCTCGGAGGACGGCTACTACGACAGCGATATTCCGGCGGAATGTCGAGGTCCGGGCGGTCAGCCCCCGCGCTTGGTCTTGCCCCTCGATATCGTGGGTTTGCCGGAGGCGAACTCGGGTAAGGAGAAGCGGCTGTCGGGTTACCTGTGCATGTGCGACTTGGCGTCATCCGACGCCGGCAATCGGGAATTGACGCTCTACAAGGCCAAGCTGACCCGCGAGATCGTCATCGCCCATCTGACCAACGCGACGCGCTACCAGCAGGCCCGGCTGACTTCGCTCACCGATCCGCTGACCGGCGTCGGCTCCCGGCGGCTGCACGAAGACAAACTCCAGGAGGAGTGCGACCGGGCCAAACGGTACAAGCGGCCGTTTTCCATTGCCATTATCGATCTCGATCACTTCAAAATGATCAACGATGCTCTGGGGCACGCGGTGGGGGATGAGGCCATCCGGAAAGTGGCCAACTGCATTCGCCAGGAGAAGCGCGGCCCCGACATCGTGTCCCGCTACGGCGGCGACGAGTTTGTCCTGCTCGTGCCGGAGACCCGGGCCATGGATGCGACGATCCTGCTGGAACGCATCCGGGCCAAGGTGCAGGGGATCTGTCTCGACGGCGGGATGTCGCTGTCGGTGAGCTGCGGGGTGGCCGAGAGCTTCCCGGAGACGGATGAAGCGCCCGGGGACGTGATGCGGCGGGCGGACCTCGCCTTGTACGAAGCCAAGAACGGCGGCCGGAATTGCGTCAAGATGTGGGATGAGGGGATGGCCCGCGTGATCAACAGCGGCGAACTGGAGCTGGAGCGGATCAAGATCCTCCAACGACGCGTCATGGGGCTGTCCGAGAAGGCGGAGAAGGTGTTCATGGAGAGCATCTGGAGCCTGGTTCAGGCTCTGGAGGCCAAGGACCTCTACGCCCGCAAACACTCCGAGAACGTCGTCGCCTACGCCGTGGGCATCGCGCGCACGATGGAGCTGGGACCCAAGTACGTGGACCTGATCCACCGGGCCGCCATGATCCACGACGTCGGCAAAATCGGCATTCCGGACGCCGTTCTGTCCAAGCCGGACCACCTGACGCCCCACGAGCGGCGGATCGTCGAGCAGCACCCGATGATTGCCGTACGGATCCTCGAAAAAATGAGCTTCCTGGAGAACGAAATTGCCATTGTCCGCCACCACCATGAAAAATGGAACGGGCACGGCTACCCCGACGGTCTGGCCCGCACGGCCATTCCGCTGGGAGCCAGGATCGTCGCCGTCGCCGATACCTTCGACGCGCTGACCTCCGACCGGTCGTATCACGCCTCCCGCACGGTGGCCGAGGCGCTGCGCATGCTGAAAGACGCGTGTGGCTATGATTTCGACCTGACCGTCGTCGTGGCGATGGCTGCCTGGGTCGAGGATGTCGCCAAGAGGTTGGGTACCACCATGGACCACCTCACCGCGAACGATCTGCTTGGCGCGATCGAGACCAAGGACACCATCCCTCTGCCGGAACTGGCAGATGCCATGATCGGCGAGTCCATGTCGCCGCAGGAGTAGGACGAAGGTCCGCTTCGGGAGTCAGGGCGAACTTCTGCCGTCGCAGGGAAAACCAATTGACACCGCAATCAAGGCTCCGGTATAATTCCCCCACTCCTGGATAGGGACCCCGAATGCGCTTACCGGCGCTCGGGAGCCCCGTCCCCCACGACACTCGTACAAAACTCAGCGTACGTGCTGATGGTTGTCGTCGGCCGCGAACCAGAGCGGCGGGCGGGCAGGTACGCAGGGGGACCATAAGCCGGAAACAATCTCACACGGGGTGAGCCTGCGTGCACAGTGCGACGCCCCCACAAGCAAGGAGAAACGATGACGACGCCGGTGGAAAAATGGGTGGAAGAACAGGCCCGCTTGGCCAAGCCGGACCGGATTTACTGGTGCGACGGCTCGGAAGAAGAGGCACACAAACTCATCGAGATCGGGATTAAGCAGGAGAAGATCCTGGACTATCCCATTTTTCAGGAGCTGAACCAGAAGACCTGGCCCACGGCGTATTACCATCGAAGCCACCCGACCGACGTCGCCCGGACGGAGCAGTTGACGTTTGTCTGCCATCCCGAGAAGGACCAGGCCGGCCCGAACAACAATTGGATGGCCCCGGCCGAGGCGAAGGAGAAACTCACCAAGCTGACCGACGGCTGCATGCGCGGCAAGACGATGTACGTTATGCCCTACATGATGGGCCATCCCGACTCGCCCTACGCCAAGTCCTGCGTGCAGATCACCGACGTCAGCTACGTCGCCGTGAGCATGCGGATCATGACCCGCATGGGCAAGCACATCCTCGACAAGATCGGCCACAGCGACAACTTCGTCAAGGGGCTGCACTCCGTCGGCGATTTCGACCCGAACCGGCGCTTCATCATGCACTTCCCGCAGGAGAGCCTCGTTTGGAGCATCGGCTCCGGCTACGGCGGCAATGCCCTGCTGGGCAAGAAGTGCTTCTCCCTGCGCATCGCCTCGTGCCTGGGCCAGCGCGAGGGCTGGCTGGCCGAGCACATGGTCGTCATGGGGATCGAAGATCCCCAGGGCAAGATCACGTACATCACCGCGGCATTCCCCTCTGCCTGCGGCAAGACCAACCTCGCCATGCTCGAATCCGCGCTGCCCGGCTACAAAATCTGGACACTCGGCGACGACATTGCCTGGCTGAACGTCGGACCGGACGGCCGGCTCTACGCAATCAACCCCGAAAGCGGTTTCTTCGGCGTCGCGCCGGGCACTTCGATGAAGACCAATCCCAATATGGTGCGGACGCTCAAGGCGGGGACGTTCTATCCGACGCTCTTCACCAACACGGGGCTCGACCTTGATAAGAAGGAGCCCTGGTGGGAAGGCGCCGACGGGCCGGTGCCTCAGCGTGTGATCGACTGGCAAGGCAAGCCCTGGACGCCGGGCCAGGAGGGCAAGGCGGCCCACGCAAATTCTCGCTTTACCGTGTCTCTGTACAATGCCCCGACGTTGTCCCAGGAGTTCGACAATCCCAAGGGCGTACCGATCTCCGCGATTCTGCTGGGCGGCAAGAGGACGCAATTGATCCCCTTAGTGACCGAGGCCTTCGACTGGGCGCATGGCGTCTTCCTCGGGGCCCGGACCGGCTCGGAAACGACCGCCGCGGCCGCCGGTAAGACCGGCGTGCTGCGCCGGGATCCTATGGCCATGCTGCCGTTCTGCGGGTACAACATGGGCGACTACTTCGGCCACTGGCTCAACGTGGGCAACCGCCTCAAGCATCCGCCGAAGGTCTATGCCGTCAACTGGTTCCGGACGGACGAGCAAGGCAAGTTCATCTGGCCCGGCTTCGGCGAAAACATCCGCGTCCTCAAGTGGGTCCTGGATCGCGTGCACAACCGCGTGGACGCCCGGGAGACGCCCCTGGGCCTCGTCCCGAATCCGGGTGACATCGACCTCTCCGGTCTGAGCATCCCCAAGGAGAAGATGGAGAAGCTCTTCGAGGTGGACCGGCAGGGCTGGCAGGGCGAGGTGCAGGACATCGATAAGTACCTCAGCCAGTTCGGCGATCATCTCCCCGCCGAAATCCGCCGCCAGCGCGACACCCTCGCCCAAAAGCTGGGATGAGCACTCGCTGAGCCCCTTCGTCCCCGATTGACTCGAGGCCGACCGCAGACTACTGCGGTCGGCCTCGCTCATTATGGCATGGTCATGATACCTCGCGACCTTCTTGTGGGGACGCCTGATTGCACGTTTCGCATTGACGCTGGGCGATCTGAAGGGGTAGGATTGGCGTCATGACGAACCCTGTCTTCCTCAGTCGTGTTGTACTGAAGAACTACAAGAGCATTGCCAACTGCTCGGTGAAGCTCGGTCCATTGAATTTTCTGGTGGGACCGAATGGAGCAGGAAAGAGCAATTTCCTCGATGCTTTGCGGTTTGTGACAGAATCGCTGAGTGTATCCATAGACCACGCCCTCCGGGAGAGAGGCGGTATTGGGGAAGTCTGTCGACGCTCCTCCGAGCATCCCACGCATTTCGGCATCCGGCTTGAGTACACGCTGCCTAACGGTGATTTCGGGCACTATGCTTTCTGTGTGAGTGCTCTGTCTACGGGCGGTTTTGCCGTGCAACGAGAGGATTGCTGGATCTACAATCCTGCGCTATCAAGCACGCGGTTTTATCAGGTGGAGGCAGGTAGAGTCGTCAAAAGCCAGCCGCCAATCATGCCGGCCGCTGCCTCTGATCGGCTCTTGCTGGTGGCGGCCTCCGGGTTGCCGGAATTTCGCGCTCTCTACGACGCCCTGTCCCGCATGGGCTTCTACCACTTTAACCCGGACGAAATCAGGAGTCTTCAGGCCTCCGACACGGGTGAGGTCCTACTTCGCGACGGCCGCAATCTGGCGAGTGTGCTGGAAGCCTTGAGCCGAGACTCCCCGAGCACCAAGAACCGGGTGGTCGAGTTCCTTTCGAATGTAGTGCCTGAGCTTGTGGACGTTACGGTCAAGCACTTGGGCCACAGAGAGACCCTGGAGTTTCATCAACGTGTCGACTCGGACGGCGGCACGTGGGGATTCCTGGCCGAGAATATGTCCGACGGAACGCTCAGGGCTTTAGGCGTCCTGACAGCCTTGCTCCAATCGACCAACGGCGGCACCAGACGAGTGCCACTCGTGGGAATCGAGGAGCCCGAGATGGCCATTCATCCTGGGGCCGTCGGCGTTCTGAGGGATGCATTGCGCACGGCGGCTCAGACGACGCAAGTGATAGTCACCAGCCACAGTCCTGACCTTCTGGACGATAAGGACGTCAGCGATGACTGGGTGCTTTCGGTGGTGAGTGAGAACGGCGAGACCAAGATCGGCCCCCCCAGTGAAGCCGACCGCAGTGTCATGCATGATCGCCTGTTCACGGCCGGTGAACTCCTGAAGCAGGGCCAGTTGACCCCGGATCTCGAAGCAATCCGTCAGATCCCGCCGGAGCAACTGGAACTCTTCGGGATGCCGGCGACACCATACTCAATTCGAAATCGAGATAAGTAAGGCGTCCCAGGAATTCGCAGGGCGACGTCGTGGTAAGCTAGTTCGAGGACATCCAGGAACAAGAACTAGCTGACACCACCACTTGAAGGCGAGAGATAATCCCCAAAACGCGCTCGACGCTGTTGTGCCTCCCTGGAAGAGGTACCTGACACCGCCACGGTCTTTCTGATCCGGTCTGCGTCTGGGGCTTGCCACTTTTGTCTTGCGTGTTGCGCACACCTCCGCCATAATCCTCTCAGAGGACACCGCTGATGAAATCGCAACAGGTTAGTTGGAGCCTGATGCGGGCCGGATAGATGTGGTAAGGTTCGGATCGATAGGATGCCGGCTGGCTTCTAAGGCCCCAGAGAGAAGCAGGACTGTGTGCAGAGAAAACGGAGTGAACCACTCGTACTCTTGATGGTATTTTCTTCAAACGGTTCGCCAGAAACGTGCCTGTGGATAAGAGGTTGGGAAGAATTCGTCGGAACACCAACATGATTCGTCTTTCGCAAGAATGGGACCTTACGAATGGCGTCTCCTGGGCCGCGCTGCTCGGCATGGTTCACGTCCCGATGTTCAGTGTGCACAAGACCCCAAAGGCGGCCGAAGAAGCTGCCATCCTCCTTGATGGTTCCAGAGGCAGCTTCGCGTTCTTGCGCACGGAGGACGCAGGCTTCGCTGAGACGATTGATCCTCTGTCTTGGTCGTGGTCTTCTTGCGTCAGGCACACGGTAACGGTCGTGCCCGCCAAGAAGCGGATGTACCTCAGACGTTGGGACGATCCCGAAACCATCTCGACCTTCGAGATACCGTCACAGGGCATCGGAGCGTCTTCCCTGCTCGCGCGGATGGAGGCTGCTGGCGAGGCGAGACGCCGAAACGTCGTTCGCCATGTTCTTGAGCCGTTCCGTCAGATTCGGATGCGCATCGGTGCGAATGACCCGCTCCTGGCGGTGCAGTTACTGAATGGCCTCTTGCTCGTTGCTGAGGTCGCACAGCAGGGTGCTCGGCGGAGCGACATCAAGGCTGTCAAGACATTCGATGATGCGTTCAGGTTATTGTCTGACAAGCAGCGAGAGCTTTGTGGGCTTGTGAACATTTCGCGCGGCATAGCTGCTCGTGAGGCCGGGGACCTCGTCCGAAGCATAGTGGACCCCGACCCATATACGGGGTGCAGACTGCACCCGACTCTCTTGTTCCGACATGCGGCCAGTCGGCTTTACCAGGAAGCCCATCTGGAGATCGAGAGGAATCCTCAGGGCTATTTCCCCGGCTTTGAGCCGATTCACGAACCTGTCGGTGTATCGCCGCGTGATGTCCGATTCACGCCACCTAATCTGGCGAGGGCCCTTGTTCAAAAGGCGTTGGAGGCAATGACGCGCCAGAGGCAAAGCCTGACCGTTCTTGACCCTGCGTGTGGTTCAGGCATATTCTTGGTCGAAGCGATTCGTGAACTGAGCGCCAATGAGCGCCGCAACCAGAAGATCAATGCGGTGGGATACGATATTAGCGACATTTCCGAGTATACGACCCGCTTCTGTTTGGAGTACGCCACACACAACACTATTGATTCCCGTGATGTGCAAACGGAGGTCACAAGACGCGATTCGCTAGACGGCTCTTGGGTGAATGCAGACATCATCCTGATGAATCCTCCGTTTATTCCATGGGAGCGACTGTCTCTTGGACAGCGCCAGAAGGTCAGCGATGAACTCGCAAGCATCGCCCAGCAGCGCCCCGATATTGCGATGGCTTTCGTGAGCAAGGCTGTACGTTCTCTGAAACCTGGTGGTGTTCTCGGCTGCATATTGCCTGCATCGCTCCTGAGCAGCCAAACTGGACTTCCCTGGCGCAAATGGCTCAGTGAACAAGGCAGTCTTCAAGTACTCGGCTGTTTTGAGGGCTACAAGTATTTTCCCACCTCATTGGTCGAGACAGCCTTCCTGGTCTACCGGAAGCACGGCGAACAGGAAGACGAATTCAAGTCGAAGGCGATCGAGGTGGTGATCTCTGATGAAGGCTCCGAGGATGCTGCACTTCGCGCTCTGCGGCTCGAGTCAGAGGCTGTGTTGTCCGTTAAGGGAGTCGAACGGTTCAAACGGCCGCGCCAGGCCTTTTCTCCTGAGAGTTGGAGACCATTGCGTGAGGACGCATACAAGGAGAAGGATCGCATCGCGGCCCTCCGCTTTCCGCGGATCGGTGACCTGTTCAAGATCAGACAGGGCGTGCGCACCGGCCATCCGGTCTTCGTTCTTAGAGCCAGCCAGTACAAGGAGCTCAGTCGAAAAGAGAGTAAATTCTTCCGTCCGGCTGCGGGAGGTGGATCGATAAGAAATGCTCAACTGTGCCCCACGGAGTACGTGTTCTATCCGTATGCTACGGATGGGTCGCTACTCGTCACTTCCGAGGAGGAACTCCAGGAGAAGCTGCCAACCTACTACGCGGCATACCTTGCACCTGTCAAACGGACTCTAAAGAGCAGGCCGAGGTTCTCCACGCGTAAATGGTGGGAGTTATCGTGGCAGCGAGCATGGCAGGCGGCACCTGCTCCCCGCCTTGTCTCCACATATTTTGGTGAGAGCGGTAGCTTTGCTTTCGATGAAGCTGGGCAATATGTCGTCGTGAACGGTCATGCGTGGCACTGGGTTAAGGAGACCGTTGCGTTATCGGAAGATACCCACGTACCCTTTGAGCAAACGCCTGCTGTTTGGGCGTATCTGGCGATCCTCAATAGCAGGGCGTTTGAAGAGATCATGTCGCTGTTCTCGGTGCGACTGCAGGGCGGACAGATTCGCCTGGAAGCCCGGTTCCTGTCTCAGATCCCCATGCCAGACGTGGCGGATGATATGAACTGCCCTGCGGGACTTGTGAAGGATCTTGCGGACCTTGGCAAGGAAATTCACGCCGGGAATCTCACGGCAGTGATATCAGACCTGAATAGGCACGTGTCACGCCTTTATGGGGTTGGGCGGGAGTAAACGCGAGGTATGCCTGGGAGAGCAGAAATAGGACCCTATCACAATCGTGTTGCTTCGGACGTGCGGAAGATTCTTGGCGAGCAAGTGACCTTCCACGCGTCGGACGAATGGCAAAGGGTCCGTGATGGTTCTAGACTGGAATTTGAACTCGTCCCGGCGGATCCGCGGAAATCAAGCACCGCCATGAGGTTACGCCGTGAAGATAGCAAGATTCACAGGGTCTCTGTGTTTCCGCTGTCCGCCCCGTCAAGCTTGCGTTTGGGTATTTTTTGGGTCAGTTGGCACGAAATGTGGTTGAAACGGAATTCCGCGAACTACATCCTGCTGAACGCGGGATGGACTCTCTTTGAGGGTCCGCTGGGCGACCGAGACAAGAAACAAGTCCTACGTCTAGATTGGGACCAATTGCCTGACAGAGGGAGCCCGCGTGCCGGACACCCTCACTGGCATTTTGACCATGAACTTTTCCTCTCGGCCGAACCGGATAGGGTTGAGGTTGAGCCCGGTCTGGTTAAGGTAGGGACAGCTGGCGCTTCTGCGGTGACCAAAGCGGTCTCGGTGGGCTTCATCCATCTCGCTATGGGCGCCTGGAATGAGGGTGCAGATCATCCGCAATGCTGGCAGCGAGGCTACAAAGAAGATTGCGGACAATTGCGTGACTGGTGCCGGAAGACGTTGACGTATCTCAAGGAGCAAGTTGACGGTAGTTGACGCCGGGGGTTTGGGAGAATGGGACGGCGTCAGGTACATTTTCCGGAGGAAATCCGTGTCCATCCCGCGCGAGTCCGTGTCGCAGAAGCAGTTTGCGGTCGTTCGTTCCCGCCCCGGATCAGAGTCCGGGGTGACAGGTTGGAAATCCGCGGCAATCGGCGGCTGAGAATCAGGCTGTAGGCTATAGGCGGGAGCCAGGGGTAAGCTACGACCCGCGACCTCGAAGAGGCGGTTGTTAGTAGCCAGTGGTCGGTTGTTCTCACCGCCGAGGGTGGCTGTGCTACACCTTTCTTTTCGCCAAATCGGGAAGACCAAAGACTTATGTCTCGCGCAAAGATGCAAAGATCGCCAAGGGAAAGACACAGATCTGGTTTCGCTTTCTTGGCGTTCTTGGCGTCTTGGCGAGAGAAGATCTTGGTGCCGGCCGAAGGCCGGGCTGGGTTCATCAGCGTTTATCAGCGGTTGAAAAGGAGTCCCCAGTTGTCTGTAGTCGGTAGTCGGTCTGTCCTTCGCTCTCCGTGTCGTCCGTGCTCTCGGTGGTGAGACATCAGTTATCCGGACGGGCGAAAGATCTTTCGCCCCTACGGCCGCGGTGGTCCGGCGTGAAAATTTCTGCAACATTTTTGGTTTTTGTACAACATACAGGCCTCGAGAAACGTCTGTAATAAAGGCGCGGCCTCCGGCGGAGGCGGTCGCCACGATGCGCGAGGTCAGGGACCCCGAAGATCCGGCAGGATCACGGAAGCGTCGATCTTTGTCCACCGGCGCGCGACCATGATCCTATCCCAGAGACATACAGCCGGTAGCCAGTGGTCGGTTGGAAGACCCGCGCACAAACAAAGCCAATTGGAAGAGGAGTTGCAGGTTGGAAGTTTCCAGCAAAAGAAAGCCAATTCGGCTCGCAGGGGCCGGGAAGACCATCCCCAAGGCCCGGGGCCTTGAGGCTGCCACCCGTCACGGGGCAAGCGTACGAAACAAAGCCAATTTGCTGTGGACAAGGTATCCCACCATTCCAGTATTCCAGCATTCCAGTATTCCGGGCCCGAGCCAATTGTGCGAAACAAACCCAATTCCGGCGCGGGGCGAGCAAGGGTAAGGGCTTTATGGGAAAAGGGTTATGACGAATTTGCCCCGCAAGAGCGTACGAAAAAACAAAGCCAATTTCTCGATTGCGGATTGCGGATTTTGGATTGTGGATTGGGGACAGATCCGCGGCGGAACGCCTGCCCCGCTGCCTGGCGCCTCTGGCCTCTGGCGGGGCCGATTATGCGAAACAAAGCCAATTTGGAGAGGCCCGGCTGGGATCCCGGGGGCCGGCCAGCCGGTTGTGCGAAACAAAGCTAATTCTGCCGCAGGGCCGGCAAGGCCGAGAGTGGAGCGGTTGTTGACGTGGATTCTGCGAAACAAAGCCAATTTGCCCAAGAGCGGGAGGTAGGACAAGTGCTGTGCGGAAAGGGACTTGCGACAGATCAAGCTGTGGAAGGGGGTCGGCAAAACAAAGCCAATTTCGGTGCACGGACAGGTACAGGCGAGGGCAAACGGGACCGGGACTGGGGACCACTGCTGCGGGCATCTGTGCAAAACAAAGCCAATTTCAGTGCAACGGCTGGGATAGTCGCAGGCCTGCAAGGCCAAAGGCGGAACCGCCACTGGGGCCATCGTGCCAAACAAGACGCCCGCGTCAAAAGGCCCCAAGTCGGATTCCGACCCGCGTTTCTGGGCGGATACCAAGGATCAGTTCGGCTGATCCCGACTTTTGTCGGGCGCGTCAAACAAAGCCAATTTGCGCAGAGCGACAGAAAGGGCGAGTGTCTCATGGGAAGGGAGTCGTACAGGTCGTCCGCAGAGCTCGGGTCCTGCCGGCGGAGCCGGTCAGTTGCGCCCGATTGGGGCAGGGCTTCGCCCGGGTGCGGTAGGGGTGCGCGTCGGCGGGGCCGGAATGAATTGGGCCGCGAGCTTGCCGTCGGTGAGCTCGAGGCTCTTGAGGCGGACCCATTTGTCCTCGACTTTGAGGACCGGCGCGAATGGCTCCTCGTTGAACAGGGAGGCCGCGATCTTCGTGCGGAGATCCTCCGTGT
The DNA here is from genome assembly GCA_964354535.1 of uncultured Pirellulales bacterium. Lineage (GTDB taxonomy): Bacteria > Planctomycetota > Phycisphaerae > Sedimentisphaerales > Anaerobacaceae > PLanc-01. The sequence continues at coordinate 38,437 of CAYHAJ010000088.1, read as the reverse complement.
CGACCGGCGCGGACTCGAGACGCTCCTTGTACATCTTCTTGGCCATCATTTTGGCCAAGAGCGTGACGGGCATCGCCCCGACCTTGACTTCTTCAACCAGGAGGTTCAGGTTGCCCTGCTCATCCAAGCGCGGGCCGAACGCGAGGGTCAGGACAAACTCAGCCCCTTCGATGGCGGTTGTTCCCATGAGAATGATTCGCCCGGAGGTGAAGACCACCTGCGGCGCGGAGAACGTGAGGCCGCCGGTCTCCTGCGGCCATTTCAATTTTGCGATCGCCTCGTTGAGCGCCTGGTCGAGCACGACCATCTCAAACGGCCGCTGCCGTTGGGCGCCGTTGTAGAACTTGGACCACAGATCGCGATGGAGATAGGGATCGACCTGCTGGCCGTTGGGATCCGGTTCGGTCGGCGGCGCAGGATGATACCGCGACGGCTTGTGCAGGAGCAGTACGATCACCAGCAGAGCGATGAATAGATCCACGCCCAGCCAGATCAGGAGTTTTCTTCGCCTGGACTTCTTTCGTTTTTCCAATCGCTGCCTCTCCGTGGACTCCGACGAAGGGGAGGTTCAATGGATTCGAGGAAGGAAAGGAATTCTCCCACAAATTTTTCCTTCCGAAGCTTCTCCGGAAACCGCGTTAATCATCGAATTCTGTCTTGCTCGATCTTCGCCGGATGATTATAGTGGTCCGCACGTTTGGTACAAGGAGTTTGTGCCGGATTCGGGCCAGTGGGACTTGTCGGCAGTTCGCGAGAAGCTCTGCGGGGGGTTCCCAGATGCGATACCCCGCGTTGAGGGTCCCCAGGAAAAGTGCCCCACCGGTGGTCTGTTGCGCGATGAAAGGAAGGTTCTTCGGTTATGGCAAACCACTTTGCGGACCGACTGTACGAAGCCGTTCAGTCCAAGAAGACAGCATTGGTCATTGGTCTGGATCCCGTCTACAACCGACTGCCGCCGGCGATCCGGGCCCATCGGCAGATGAACGATGAATACGACGCGGCGGCGGCCGTCGATGCCATTTTTGATTTCTGCACGCAGGCGATGCGGATCGTCGCGCCGATCGTTCCGGCGGTGAAGATCAATATCGCTTATTTCGAGAGATATCTGTGGGAGGGTCTGGAGAGCTACTACGCCCTGATCAGCGAGGCGGACGATCTGGGGCTGGAGATCATCGGCGACGTGAAACGCGGCGATATCGGGCATACGGCGGAGATGTACGCGGTCGCCCACCTGCAGAACTCGGAGCTGACCGGCCTGGAGGACGTGTTGGCCCCCGACGCGATCACGGTCAACGGCTACGCCGGAGCCGATGGGATCGAGCCTTTCGCGAAGATGGCCGCGGAAGAGGGAAAAGGAGTCTTCGTGTTGGTGCGGACGAGCAATGCCTCGGCGGCGGCGCTTCAGGACTTCCGGGACGCGAACGGCCAGGCGCTGTATGAGAAAGTGGCGGAAGTCGTGGCCCAGATCGGTTCCCGGCCCGAGCTGACCGGCGAGAAGGGCTACAGTGACATCGGGATGGTGGTAGGAGGCACTTCGCCCGACGCGACCACGACGCTGCGGGCGAAGTACGACAAGACCTGGTTCCTGGTGCCCGGCTACGGGGCCCAGGGTGCGGCGGCGGTGGATTGCATCCGCTTCTGCAAACCGGACGGCACCGGCGCCTTGATCAACGCCTCCCGTTCGATCATCTATGCCTACGAGAAGCCGCAATACAAGGATCAGTTCGGCGATGATTGGAAAAAGTGCGTCGAGCAGGCCGTCATCGACGCCAAGATCGACCTGGCCCAGGCGATGCAAACCAAACTCTGATCGTTTCCCGGGGGCTGCTGTGTCGTCTGCTCCGTCTTCGGTCGGGCCGATGTTCGACCGCATCGCGCCCACGTACGATCTGCTGAACCACGTCCTGTCGGCAGGGCGGGATTACTCGTGGCGCCACCGTATCATCGAGCAGCTTCGGGGCCGGGAAGCTCTCCATGTCCTCGACCTGGCCACGGGGACCGGGGACTTGCTGATCTCCCTGTTGCGCGGCTGCCCGACCATCGAGAAGGCGACGGGCCTCGATATCTCTGAGCGGATGCTGGCAGTGGGCCGGGAGAAGCTCCGCACGCGCGGACTGGCGGAGCGGACCGAGTTGGTGTGTGCGGATGCGTGCGCCACACCGTTCTCCGCCGGCACATTCGATGCCGCCACGATGGCCTTCGGGATTCGCAATACACCCAACCCGGCCGTCACGCTGGGAGAAATTCATCGCATCCTCAAACCGGGGGGACGAGCGCTGATCCTGGAGTTCTCGCTGCCGGCGCAGCACGTTGTGAGATGGTGCTATCTGAAGTACCTGCGCTGCGTAGTCCCGTGGATTGGCAGGGTGATCTCCGGGGATCGAGACGCGTACCGATATCTCGACACGTCGATTGAGGCTTTCTACCGGCCGGAGGCCTTTACCGCCCTCATGCAGCAAACGGGTTTTCACGATGTCTCGGCGATTCCTTTGACATTCGGTGTGGCCTCGATCTACCAAGGGACGAAATAGACGGTGGGGTGTGCCGTGCACACCATTTCCATCTGACGGATTGGTGGACTATGACTGTGACGCTGACCGGCAAGAAGGTCCTGGTGATGGGGTTGGGCCGTTTCGGCGGGGGGGTGGATGTCGTGCAGTATGCGGCCCGCGTCGGGGCGCACGTCGTCGTGACCGACAAGGTGCCGCCCGAGAAGCTGGGGGATTCCCTGGAACAACTGCGCGATCTGTCGGGCGTCGAGTACCATCTCGGTCGGCATGAGGCGGAGGACTTTGAGACGGCCGACGTGGTAATCGCCAATCCGGCAGTCCCGCCGGACAACGAATTTCTGGCGATTGCCCGCCGTCATGGCCGGATCATCGCCTCGCAGATCGGCCTGTTCTTTCAGTCTTGTCCGGCCCCGATTATCGGTATCACCGGCGCGAACGGCAAGAGCACCACGACAACGCTTACGGCCCATCTACTCGAAAAATCGCCGGCCTCTCAGCGTGCCTATGAGAAGGTCTGGCTCAGCGGAAACATTGGGGATCGGCCCCTCTTGACCATCCTCGACCAGATCCATTCCCGCGACCTGGTGGTCCTGGAGATCTCGAGCTTTCAGATCGAGCAATTGGCGCAGATCCGAAAAGCCCCAAACGTGGCCCTGTTGACGAATCTGACCGCGAACCACCTGGACCGGTACGGCACCTTTGCGGCCTACTGTGCCGCCAAGGAGGGGCTCTTCCAATTCCAGCCGCTGGAGGGTCTGATCCCCGCCGTATCCCTCTTCAACGCCGAGGACGAGATCGCACGCTCGTGGTTCCAGAAGTACCGTCCGCAGCCTGGGCGCAAGTGCCTGACGTTCTGTGCCGGCGAGGTGAGCGACGAGATACGGGCCGTCTACGCTCTGCCCGGCCGGGCCAACTGCTCGAACCTGGCGGCGGCCATGGCCATTGCCAGGTGCTTTGGCGTCTCCGACCCGTCGATTCTCGCCTGCCTCGGGGACTTCAAAGCCTTGCCGGATCGACTGGAGCTGGTCGGCAACTGTAACGGCATCCGCTGGTACAACGATTCCAAGGCTACGACGCCGGAGGGCACGATGGTGGCCCTGTCGGCCTTCGAATGTCCGAAAATCCTCATCGCGGGCGGCTACGACAAGCACACCCCCTTCGACGAACTCGGCGAGCGGATTGCCTCAAATGCGAAGGCGGCGATCCTCATCGGCCAGACCGCCGGGCAAATCGCCGCGGCCATTCGCTCCGCCTCCCCCAAGGATGGGGGAGCCGACGTCCGGCTGGCGGGTTCTCTGGCGGAGGCGGTCGAGCTTGCTCACCAGCTTGCCCATCCCGGCGACGTCGTCTTGCTCAGTCCCGCCTGTGCGAGCTACGACATGTTCGAGAACTATCAGCAGCGTGGCCGCCTGTTTGCCGAGTTCGTCCGCAGAATCACGCAGTAATCCCCGGCATTCCGTTTAGGGGCTATTCTCTACCCTCTATTTTCCCGACGTCGTTCGTAAAGTCCGCCTGCCCAGCCGTCGATGTGTCTGGCGGGGGGCCGCAACGAACGCAAAACTGTAGAGGGATGACACATGGGCACGACAGGCGAACGACGCATTGAACGGCGACTGTGTTACAACTGGCCCGTCTGGTTTGCCGAGAATATCGACGGTGATCTGTCGCAAGGGCAGATGGTCGACCTCTCCAGCAAAGGGGCGGCCTTCACCTGTTATGCGGACGAACGCTGTCCCCGCCCGGGCCAGTACATGACGGCCCGCTTCAGTGTCCCGCAATATGGTGCGGACGACTCCTTCGACATGGTGGATGTCATCCGTTCCGGGCACGTCTGCCGGGTGGAGGGCGTTAACAGTGCCCTGCGGCGTATCGCCCTCCAATTCACCGAGCCTCTGCCTTTCCGTCCGGGTGAGCAGGTGTCCCAGGTTCAACCCTTCGAAGTCGGGATACCCCGATCATAGCATACCCGTAGGCCGTAGGAGGGGCTTTAGCCCATGCTGTCTTCTGCCCCGGTCCCGTCAGATCTGCGAGTAGTCCGTCGGCCTCAGGATGATATCCGTGATGTTTGAGACCGTGTCTCTGTAGGTCGGATCGGCGCTGAGCTTCTTCCAGTCCGGATCGTCGCGGAAGACCTGCCATTTCTGATCCCGGTCAGCCATGTCCTTGAAGGCCAGCATGTAGTTCAGATTGGGCAGGTTGGGCCCGATAATCGTCTCGCCGAAGAACACCGGCGTCAACCCCGTTTTCTTGAAGATGCCGATCTCGCCACCTTCGTTGAACATCTGGACCTTGCGTTTGCCCATCTTGGCGCAGTGGCTCTCGTAGATTCGCAACTCGAAGATCCGCTCCTTTAGCGCAGGCACTTCCACCTTCGGCAGGTGGCTGAACGCCACCATCAGCGAGCTTTCGAACCGCACGTACGCCGGTTCGGCCAGGCTGGCATCGATGAAGGAAGCGCCTTTCTCCTGCACCTCCTGGTCCGCCAACAGCCGCGCCGGGCCATTCATCACGGTCTCCAGCGAATCATGCACCAACAGGACATACAGCTTGGCGTTGCTCGGACCGTAGACCGGCGTGAACACGCCTACCGGCTTGATCCCGATCCGGTTCATCGCCGCGATTCCAACCTTCTTCAGGAAATCGCCCACCAGGTTCTTGTTCGCCCCCGTGCGCAGGTGATACTGCCGCCATTCGAGGAACTGTGGTCGTGACCCATCGCCGGCGCTGACGGAACTGCTGGTGAGATCGGTCGCGGTCAAGCCTGCGACGCCGGTTGCCAGGAACTCTCGTCGGTTCATTTTCTGCCACCTCTCTTTTCTCTTGTGACGCGAACTTCTCTAAGAACGAACAGGGCCGAAGATCGACTCGACCTTCGGCCCTGAAACAGTGCGAATGTGGGATTCCGTCGGCCTGCTACTTTGACTTGACCGGCTGAGGGACCCGGGACGGCAGGTCCGCCACGACTTTCGCGACAACCTTCTTCACCAGGGCTTCTTGCTCCGGCGACAGGATATTTCCCGCCGCTCCGCCGGCAACGCCGCCGATCACGCCGCCAATGACTCGGTCGCCGGAATCGCCGCCAGCGACCACGGCGCCCAGCGCGGCGCCTGCGGCGGCGCCCAGGAAGGTGGCCAGACCCTTGTTGGTGTTGCCGCTGCCCTCGCCGAGCCAGAGAATCTTGCCGCTTTCCACGTCAATCAGCTTGGCCGTCATCTCCATCTTGCCGCCGGAGTACCGCGGGATGTGAATGACCATGACGGCGGGAACGTTCAGAATCTTGCCGGCCTTGGCGGCGCCCTGCTCCGTGGTGATGTCCGAAGCTTGGAACTCCTGCTCTTTCAAGAGCGTCTTGATTCTCTGCCGCTCGATGAAGGTATAGCCCTTCTCCATCAGCTTCATCGTGAAGAGATCGCTGATCTTGTTCTTGGCTGCCTCGCTATAGATGCCGGTCACCTCGACAATCGCGATCGTGTCTATATCTCCGAAGTTGTAGCCCGCCAGGGGCTGACTCTCCGCATCCGTCGTGGCACAGCCGGCCACCGCCAACATGCTCAGCAATACACCTGCCCATACCGTTCTCATCGTTCTGAACCTCCCGTTTCTCTGAGACTGAATTGCTACTGGTACTACCTGTACCCGGTATTTGTATGTACTCCGGTCAGCCTTGTCAATCCCCTGTACCGATGGTTCCGCGGGGAAAGCCGCCCTTCGTGACCCCCAAGCCTTTCCCCAGGGAAAGGCTTTCAGGAGACTTCTCTTATCGCAAGAAAGGCCGGGAGAAGTTGAATGATTCTACGTTGTTCCGGCACTCTCCGAGCCACCGTTTCGAAGGTACAAACACAGACGGCACACGGGTAGCAGGCGCCCCCTGTGCCGTCCATATTATAAAGGCATTACGAGCGGCGGGAGTAACGGTTCTCTGCCGCACGGGATGGAAAAATGTGAACCTGCAAGCTGTGCGGGGGTAAGATGAATAGGGTTGGCGAACGATCCTGACGCCCTTATAATAGTACCAAACCGTTTCTGGAGATGTTTATGTCGAAGAATGTCGAACGCCCCGAAGCCGGCGCTGAGAAGAGCTTCCAGGAGAAGGTCAGCGAGGTCATTGAGCAGGTCCGGCCTGCCTTGCAGGGTCACGGTGGCGATGTGGAGCTGCTCGGCGTGGATGAGGATAAGACCGTCCGCGTCCGGTTGCAGGGGGCCTGCCGCGGTTGCCCGGGGGCGACCATGACGATGCGGATGGGAATCGAGCGGATTCTCAAGGAACGCGTGCCCGACGTCAAGCAGGTCGTGGCCGTCGCCTGAGGCCGGCCCATCGGCGGGACTACGCGGAGACATCAGCCGTTGGTTGCAGCAGCGCGCGGATGCGCGCGGCGCTGGGTTTCTCGATCACTCCTTTTTCGGTGATGATGGCGGCGATGTCTTTGCTCTCGGTTACATCGAACGCAGGATTGTAGACACTGATCCCCTCCGGGGCCGTCTGGACGTTCGCACACCAGATCACTTCGGAAGGATTCCGTTGTTCGATCGGGATCTCGGCGCCGGTCTTGATGCTCAGATCGAACGTACTGGAGGGAGCCGCGATGTAGAAGGGGATACGGTGGTGCCGCGCCAGGATGCTCAGGCTGTAGGTGCCAATTTTGTTGGCGGTATCGCCATTGGCCGCGATGCGGTCGGCGCCGGTGATGACCACCTGGATCTTCCCCTGTTTCATCAAAAAGCCCGCCATGTTGTCGCAGATGACGGTCGCCTTGATCCCGGCCTGCTGGAGTTCCCACGCCGTCAGACGCGAACCCTGCAATAGCGGGCGGGTCTCATCGGCATAGACCTCAAACTTCCGGCCTCTCCTGTGAGCCTCGAACAGGACCGATAGCGCCGTCCCCTGGCCCGCGGTGGCGAGTGCTCCGGCATTGCAGTGAGTCAAGACGCCGAAACCATCGCGGATCAGCCGCTCCCCGTTCTCGCCGATCCGCCGGCACATCTCTATATCCTCCTGGTAGATGGCATTCGCCTCCGCGAGAAGCGCAGCACGAAGACTCGCCGCAGTCGCCTCCGGCTCCTCGGCGGCTTCGCTTGCTTTCGCCCGGATTCGGTCCAGAGCCCAGAAGAGGTTGACGGCGGTGGGCCGGGAGGAGGCCAGGTAATTGCAGGCTTTGAACACCTCGTCCAGGGTCTCTTGCAAGGTCGGCCGACCGGTGAGCCACTGCAAAGCCAAAACGGGGCCGTAGGCCGCCGCTACGCCGATGGCCGGCGCCCCGCGCACGGCCAACGTCCGGATGGCCTTGTGAAGCTGTTCAACGCTACGGACCTTCATCTTCACGAACTCGGTTGGCAGCCGGCGCTGATCGATCAACTCCAGCACGCCATCCGCTCCGCCAATCCATTTCACCGCTTCGATTGCCATAAAAGGCCCTACTCCCGGCGTCCAGGATGGTTCGCAATCGATCGGGCGCCGACGCAAAACCGTGCCGGTCCGTGAGCGTCTGTGCCAGTCCGTGTTTGTCCGTGCCGATTCGTCGCCGCGTTCACCGCTCCACTCTGGCTCCTGCCCCCTTCATTGCCTTTTCGACCTCCTTCAGGGTGGCCGTGGTGGTATCGCCCGGCGTGGTCATGGCCAGAGCACCGTGAGCGGCCCCGTAGTTGACTGCCTGCTCCGGGCTCTTACTCTCCATGAGGGCATAAATCAGGCCGGAGGCGAAGCTGTCGCCGCCGCCCACGCGGTCGTAGATCTCCAGGTCCGGGCGTGGCGTGGCATCATAGAATTGGCCGTTGGCGTACATGACCGCGCCCCAATCGTTGCGCGTGGCCGTCCGGGCATTTCGCAGGGTGGTGGCGACGACCTTGAAGTTCGGGAAATCCTTGACGGCGGTTTCGATCATCCGCTTGAAGTTGGTGGGGTCGAGCGCGGAGAAGCTCGTATCCACGCCTTTGACCTCGAAACCGAGCGCCGCGGTGAAATCTTCCTCGTTGCCGAGCATCACATCGACATGCGATGCGATCTCGCGATTGACTTCCCGCGCTTTCTTCTGGCCGCCGATATCCCGCCAGAGCGAGTCGCGGTAGTTCAGGTCGTAGGAAACGATGGTGCCATACTTCTTCGCGACTTTGACCGCTTCGATGATGAGGTCGGGCGTCGTCGCCGACAGGCCGGCGAAGATGCCGCCGGTATGGAACCAGCGGACGCCGTCCTGCCCGAAGATCTTCTCCCAGTCGATGTCGCCCTTTTTCATGTGCGAGGCGGCGCTGTTGGCCCGGTCGGAACAGCCGACGGCTCCGCGAATACCAAAGCCCCGCTCGGTGAAATTCAGGCCGACGCGCGTCTTGCGACCGATGCCGTCGAAGGGCACCCACTTGATATATTCCAGGCTGATGCCGCCTTGCAGCAGGAGGTCTTCGAGCAGCCGGCCGACCGGGTTGTCGGCGATAGCCGTAACCACGGCGGCTCGCTTGCCGAAGGCTCGTCGCAGACCACGTGCAACGTTGTACTCGCCGCCGCCTTCCCAGACCCGAAAATATCGGGTCGTGTGAATCCGCTCGTCGCCCGGATCGAGACGAATCATGATCTCGCCCAGGGACAGGATGTCGTACTTGCATTCGGCTACCGGTTTCACGTCGAGAAGAGCCATTTGACCTCCAGGAGGATTCATGACCTATGCTATTTGATTCGCAAATCATAATTCATAAATCATAGATTATAGATTCCTCCTTCGCGATATTCGCGCCAGGCCGGCTCGAAGGATTTTCTCCCGGCCGGCGCCGTTCGCGGCGTAATCATAGTGCAGCGGAACAGATCCGGCGTGCTTGCGTCGTACTCGAGACGCTGAATCTTGTTCCGCAGGTCCTCGTTCTCGGGCCGGAATGCCAGCGGCGCGCCGGTCGCCTTGTCGACAATGTCGGGATGGATCGGTGTGCCGCGCGGGCTCAGGACGAGGTGCGAGCCGCGCGAGCCCTCGCCCTGAATGAGCAATTCGACGATGCCTTTCAAGTACGCGACACTCGACAAAGCCAGGTGTTCGGCCTCAATCGCCGCGACCAGCGACTGGGAATCCTTGGCGGCCAAGCCCTTCTCCTGAATGCCCTGGTAGAGCTGAACTGCCTTGCGGAGGCTCTCGGTGGCGTTTTTCTCTTCCCGGATGTGGGCCGCCGAGGCGGTCATTCGGGTCTGAATCTCCGTGATGATCTCCTGCGGCATCCGTCCCGAAGACTGGCTCCAACGGCTCAGCTTGCTGATCAGATCCTGGACCTGCCGGTCGATCTCGTCATTGACCTGGGGCGGGTGGGCCGCGTCCTTGCCATACACGTTGACGATGTATTCCGCCGCCCGCAGGCCGCCGACCTGGCCCGCATTGAGGGCGGAACCGCCGGGCCGTTTGACGCCGTGCGTGCCGGCCATCTCGCCGATCACGAACGTATGCGGTAGGTTCGACTCCCACCAGTTGTTGACGGCGAATCCGCCATTATTGTGCTGGGCGCAGACCGCGATCTCCAGCGGCTCGCGATACAAGTCGATCCCGTTCTCCTTGTAGATCTCGATGGCCAGAGGATTCATGTGGGCCAGACGCTCGATCGGAGTCTTCTGCATCGCACCCGCGTCCCGCAGATACTCGAACGCCTCCGGCTCCAGCTCGTCCATGTTGAACGACTGCATGGACCGGGTGCCGATCGGGTTTTGCCGGAAATCCAGAAAGACCCGCCGGCCTTTCTGATTCTCATTGAACACCAGCACGTCGATCAGGGAGGACTTGAGGTTCTCGATCTTCTGGGGGTCGAAGGGCCACTGGTAGCCCTTGAGGAAGATGTCCGTCGCCATCGTCTTCATCGAGGGGAAGAAGTCGGCGAGGAAATCCCGCTCATGTTTGCCGTCGGCATCCGTGCTGAAGAGGCGCGGAACCGCCTGCATATACGTGCCGGAGACGTTCCAGCGGAACTTCGTGCTGGCCAGGCCGAACTGGGATTCCGTGAGGTTCTCCGCCGCCAGGCCCGCGCGCAGGGCCAATCCGTGCAGGCCGACCTGGCCTCTCGGGTAGACGCTGGTCTCGTACAACTCCCCCGGTCCACCCGCGGCCAGCACGACATTGACGGCGAGAAAGACATTCAATTTCGGATTTCGGATTTCGGATTTCGGATTGGCGGGGGGCGGTGATTCTAATCCGCAATCCGCAATCCGCAATCCGCAATCAACAGCCACGATGCCCACGATTCGCCTGGATCTGCCTGTGCCGACGGTAAGCAGGTGGGCGACCTCCTGCTGATCGAAGATCCGGATCCCGTACGCATTGGCCTGCTTCTGCAGGCACTCGCTCATGAATCTGCTGGTCTTCGGTCCGGCGCTGGTGGCTCGTTCCGCCGGGTCGTGGTCGGTCTTGTAGCCGATGAAGGTCCCCATCGAATCCGTGGGAAAGGCGACGCCCGCCTGCACCAGGTGGGAGAACTCGCGTAGCGAATTGATCCCTTCGGCCAGGGCCAGATCGGCGTGGCAACAGCCGGCGGCGGTGAGCGTGTCGGCGAATGCCTTCGCACAGTCCGGCACGTTGGGACTGGTGCCCTGCTTATAGTAGGTCTGCTTGTCCGAGCCGCTCATCCGCGAGGCTCCCAACCCCAGGCCCCGCGTCACGATGGCAAGGCGGTCCTGGGGTGCCTCGACGCCCTTGAGCTTCATGAACTCGTAAAGGTGTACGGCGCAGTTCATACCGGCCGCACCGGCGCCGACCACGAGGGTGTTGTACCGATGAAACATCACTTGCTGGTTGCCGATTTGCCTTGTTTCCATGGTTTCCCTGTTCCTGATCTCCATTCGTCCGGTTCACATCCAATCAGTTCACTTTTTCGGGCTGCGCAAAGGGGCCGGTCATTCGTTGGGGCAGGCGGTAGACGTCGCCGGCCTTGTTGCAGAAGTAGAGCGAAGACCCTGAAGGTTGCCGGCCGTGGCCGTCGGCCCAGAAGGCGTAGAAACCATCGTGGGCGTCCACCGGGCGCCTCGCATAGTTGTGGTTGAGCGGGCTGCTGCGGGTGAGTTGCCGCTCCTTCTTCCATGTCGCGCCCTGATCGCTGCTGGTCCACACGACCATCTCTCCGCCGGGATTGTATGGCTGCGGTCCCAGTTCCGTGGGGGCGATGACGCGCCAGGTCCCATCCTCCTCCAGGTACAGCGAACCGGTGTCGTAATTGTTGCCGGAGGTGGTGAGAGGTCGAATCTCCCAGGTGTTCCCCGTCCAGCGGGCGGTCGTCCAGGCCCGCGGACCGTTCTGGGGGCCGGACTCAAAACCCTTGCTCAATACATAGAGGATGACCGGTCGGTCGGATTTATCGAGGCGGATATCCTTGATGTAGACGAGTTGGCCTTCTTTTTCATAGTCGCGCACCAGAGCACCGTTCTGCGGCGTGGTCAAAGGTAGTGTCAGGCTCTCTCCGCTGACGTTGCGCCAGGACCGCCCGGAATCTGTCGTCTCGATGTAATACAGGTTGGTCCGCCAGTTAAGGCCTTTGCCCTTGGGATGGTAATCGAAGGCACAGGCGGCTTTGTGCTCGTTGACCGCGCTGATCTGGTAGTGGCCCTGGTCGATGGCGGCGAGCCTCTGCCACGCGGACCAGTGGACCCCATCCGGGCTGCTCATGAAGCAGGAGGTCCGGGCCGCCGGGTAGTTGTAGCGGGTGAAGAAGGCCAGGAAGCCTTGCCCCGGGATGAACCACGACTGCATGTACGAGAAGTTGGTCATGGGGACTTCCCGCTCGCTCTCGATCTTGGTCGCCGGGACCAACTCGAATTTGTCGATGCTGTACGGCTCCGTGCTTCGGTGGATATACGAAGGCCGTGAGGTCCCGTGCGAAGTCGAGAAGATCCAGAGGTACCCTTTGTCGTCTACCGCGATGACAGGATTGTCATGAGCATCTTTGGTCTGCTTGTCGAGTAGGATCGTGGGACGCGGGACTTTGCCGGTCACATGGTCGTAATAAGAGACCATGTGCAGCAGGACGCCGGACGCGTCCTTGCCGTCGTTGGTACTCGTCAGATCATGTCTGAGATACGAGTCCTCGCCGGTGCCGCCGTAGCAGAAGAAGGTCTTCCTGACGGCCTCACAGTAAACGGCGAAGGGCTGATGTTTGGCGCAGAAAGTGGCCATGCCGCCGCTGTACTTGAAGCGATACTCGTTTTTGAGCGGCTGATTCATGTACCACACGCCGCGATAACCCGTGTCCTTGGCATTCAGCGTGAGAGTCGATTCGGGACTGTTCTGGGCAGCAGAGGCGGGAAGAGCCGCCAACGCGATAGCGGCCCAGACAAAGAGACGCGAAGCTACCCGGGATTTCAAATGACTCGGTGGGGCAAGCCCCACCCTACCCATCTCCGATGCTTCGCGACGGCCCTGGTGTGGCAGGGATTCGATGCCCTTCTCTACGAGGGCCCACACCTGAGCGGCAGCCGTAGGGTGGGGCTTGCCCCACCGTCTTGTCTTATAGTCATGCGTTGACATTGAAGTTCCGACCGGTCTTCTGGCTGACCTGTTCGAGCGAAGCCCGAGCGAAATCGAAGCCGGGATATTTCTTGGCTCGTGCGCCATCGATCAGTTGCTTGGCCGCCGTCAGCTCCTTGGCCAGCAGCTTATAGTCCTGCGTAGCAACGATCTTTTGCATGGTGGCTTTTTCGATCATACTGAACGAGCCGCCTACCACGAGGACACCGGCGTTGATGTAGTCCGGGATGTTCGCGGCATTGGTTCCGCCGGTAGGGACAAGACTGATCGTCTTATGAATGGCCGGATCGATGGCCTCGACAAATGCCGGCCCGCCCAGTTCCTTGGCCGGGAAGACCTTGCACAGGTTCGCCCCGCTGCCGAACTGCGTCACAACTTCAGTCGCGCTGCCGCAGCCGGGGATCATCGCGATCCGGCCGGCGAACTTCTTGTAGCCGGCATCGCTGAAATTGACGGCCGAGACCAAGTAACACGCCCCCGCATCGACTACCTGTTGCAGCGTGGGCAGGGGGTCGTCGGCATGGGCCTTGTTGTAGACCTTCAGCATGCCGGGCCAGTCGATCAGGCTCGCCGAGCCGGCCACGAAGGCGGGCAGCTCCTTGCGCAGCCGGGCGAGTTTCTCCAAAGGCTTGCTGATCCGGCAGGTGACTTCCATATTGCCGATCCCGGCGGCCAGCAGGGCTTCCGCGGTCTTGACGATGTCGAGCTTGTCCTGGTTGAAGACCAGAATGAAGCCATCCCGCAAGAGCGTGGTGATGACGGTTGTGATGTCCATAAACCCCTCTCTGAAATTATGATTTATGAATTATGATTTATGATTTGGAGGACCGATGCGTCTGGGTGCGCTCGATCGGCGAAGCCAAATCATAAATCATAAATCATCATTCATAAATCCTACAGCCTTCTCAGGTGGACGCCGCCGTCGACGTTGAGGACCTGGCCCGTGCAGAAGTCAAGCCGGCCCTCGGCAATCGCGCCCACCGCCCGGCCGATGTCCTCGGGCAGGCCCCAGCGCTGAATGGGCGTCAGACCTTCGGCAATAAGTTTATCGTACTTCTCCGTCACGACCTTCGTCATGTCGGTCTTGATGATTCCCGGTCGGACCTCGAACACGCCGATGCCGAACTCGGCCAGCCGGTCCGCATACAAGGCCGTCATCATGCTGATGCCCGCTTTGCTGATGCAGTACTCGCCCCGGGCTGGGCTGCTCGTATAGGCGGAGATCGAGCTGGTGTTCACGATGCGGTACGCGCCGCGGGGATCCTGCTTCTTCAGCTCGATCATCCAGTTGGCGACCATCTGGGTCAGGAAATAGGGACCCCGGAGATTGATGCTCATGACCCGGTCGAAGCTCTCTTCCGTGGCCTCCAGCAGGTCGCGCCGCTTCGTAGGGGCGACCCCCGCGTTGTTGGCGAGCAGATTGCAGCGACCGAACCGGCTCTTCGCCAGCTCGACCAGCTTCTTGCGGTCGTCACCTTTGCTGATATCCGCCCGCAGGGCTTCGCACCGGGCGCCCAGATCCCCGGCCAGTTTTTGTGTCTCGCGGGCGTTGCTCTCGTCCGGCTGGCCCTGCTCGTCGAAGTCGAAATGGGCGATCAGGAGGTCGTAGCCGAGCTTGGCCAACTCCAGGGCGATGCCCCGGCCGATGCCCCGGCTGCCGCCCGTCACGATCGCAACAGGTCTATCTGTCATGCGGAAATCCCTTCAATGTTGTTTGAGGAAGGTATCGATTTCTCCCGCCGCTTTCATGCCGTCGGCGACGGCGGCCACGACCGTGGCGGGCCCCCGCACGTGGTCGCCCCCGGCGAAGACGCCCCGGCGCGAGGTGGCGAGCGAACCCGCCTGCGTCCGGATCAAGCCGTGATCGAGAGCTACGCCGGGAAGGATTTCTCCGACGTTGTCCGACGCCGCCTGGCCGATCGCTTCGACAACGACGTCCATGTCCAGATCGTAGGCGCTCGATTCCAAAGACTCGGGCCGGCGCCGGCCACTGGAGTCCGGCTCGCCCAGCCGCGTGGGACAGAGCTTGATCCCGGTCAGCGTGCCGTTTTGGGAGCGGTATTCGAGTGGCTGGGTCAGAACGAGGAAATGGACGCCCGCGCGGATGGCCCGGTTCTGCTCGGCGCTCCAGGCGGGCATCTCCTTGAAGGAGCGGCGGTAGATCACGTAGACGTCCCGGGCCCTGAGCTGGGCCGTCGTGACGGCGACGTCCATGGCCGTGTTGCCGCCCCCAATGACGGCGACGAACTTGCCGGTGAGCTTCGGTCCATGGCCCTGCTTGGCCGCGGCCAGGAAATCCATCGCGTTCCACAGGCCGTCAGACGGCTTCTCGGCCATGCTGGTGGCCTTCGGCAAGCCCAGCCCGATGAAGGCGGCATCGTATCCCTGGGCGAGTATCGTGTCCAGGTTATGACCCGGACCAAGTTCCTTGCCCAGGTTCAATATCATTCGGTCCTTGAGCACATCGGCGAAGACCGCCGTGATCTCGCTCGTCAATGAAGTACGCTGTCGATCGGACGGAATCACGGATTCGACCGTGCCGCCGAGCGTGGTGCTCTTATCGAAGAGGGCCACGGTGTGGCCGGCTTCGAGCAGCTTCGCCGCACAGGCCAGGCCGGCGGGACCGGCCCCGATGACCGCGACCTTCTTGCCCGTGGCTTTCTCCGGGATTTGCAGCCTGGACCAGCCGTTCTTGTTCGCCTGCTCGGCCAGATATCTCTGGATATCCGCGATGGGCAGAGGGCCATCGCCGATAAAATGCTGCAAGCAATGGCCCTGACATTGCTGCTCGACCGGGCACAGCCACGCGCAGACCTCCGGAAAGACGTTGGCCTTGCGGATGACCTCGTACGCCTCACGCTCCTTGCCATCGAGGAATAGACCAATGAACTGCGGGATTTCGATGCCGGCCGGGCAGCCGAGTTGACAGGTCGCCTCCTGGCATTTGCGACAGGCGGCGGCTAAACGCAGCAGATTGTCCCGGTCGCTCATTCGGCCGTGCATGAAAATCGGCCCGTAGACCTCGTTATCCCGTACGACGCAGCCGGTTCTGCCGCTGTCCCGCATGATTTGCGTACAGGCGCTGCACCCGACGCAGACCTTCTCCGGGAACATCCTCCCATGGCGAAGGATGTCGCGGGCGAAGTCGGGATAAGCGAACCCCATGCGGCCCGCCCCGATCAGCGTGACGAGACCCTTGGCCTTGTTGGCGGCCCCGACGTTGGCGAAGAGCGTTCGCAGCCAGCTATAGCCGGTGCCGACAAACGCCATATCCGGGAATTGCCTCTGAATCTCGCCGGTGATTTTGACCAGCCTTGCCACGCCGACCAGCGGATGCTCCGGCTCGGAATATCCGCCCACGATGGGCTCATTGAACGGCCGGCCCACGTGCGGATTGTAGTAAGGATTCGCGATCGTGATGTTGATGAGCTTGACGCCGCGCTGGCGCAGCAGGCCGATCAGCTTCTTTGGCTCGGTCAAGTCGGGCTTGGTGTAGTCGTTCTTGTCCACACCCCAGCCGTAGGGATAGGGGATCGCGTCATAAACGCCCATGCGGGTGACGATGCCGATCTTGTCGCCGAGTTCCGCTCGGATGCGGTCGATCACGTTCAGCATGAACCGAGTACGGTTCTCGAACGAGCCGCCGTACTTGCCGGGCCGGGTGTGACAGGCCAGCAATTCGTTGATGAGATAGCCGTGACAAGATTTGATGTCCACCGCGTCGAAACCCGCCTCGTAAGCGACCCGTGCGGCCCGGACATAGGCATCCTGGAGCTGGTCCAGGTATTCATCAGTGATGAGGGGCCAGTCGTCCGGGATTCGGCTCTTGCGATCCGCAGTTGGCCTGGGCTGCGGCGCCATCGGGTCCCGGTACGGGTCCCGCTCGGGAATGATCGGGCGCGGCGCCGGGCCGGGCTTGCTGTAGCGGCCCGAGTGAGTCAACTGGGCGACGATGACGGGCCGGTGCTTGGCTCCGTTGGCTTCGGCGGCTTTCTCCCGTGCCCGCTTGACCAAGGCGGTGAAGGCTTCCTTGCTGCCTTCGTGCAGCCATAACTGGCGCGGGTTTGCTCTGGCTTCATGGAGGACGGCGATGGCTTCGGCCCAGATCAGGCCGGCGCCGCCGGCGGCGAAACGATCATAGCGTCGGATGGTAAGCTTGTCCGGCTGGCCCTGAGCGTCACCATCACACCCTTCCATCGGATGCACGGCCAGAGAGTTCGGGATGACGAGCCCACCGAGCTCAACAGGCTTGGCGAGAATCGAGACATCTTCAACGGCATCGACCGCGACGCCCAGTTCTCGGCTCAGACGCCTGAGCTCTTCGATGTTGCTTAACTGAAACTCCCACTGACGCGGCTGAGCGGTTGCTGGTGCCACTGGACCCCTTCCAATTAGGATTTATGAATTATGATTTATGAATTGGGGGCTTGATGCACCGCCCCACGCAAGTGCGCCCGAGTGGCGACGCCAATTCACAATTCATAATTGATAATTCCTACAGCTTGGCTTTCAGGAACTTGCCTGTGTAGCTCTTGGCGTTCTTCACGACCTCTTCCGGCGCCCCGGCGGCCACCACGGTTCCGCCCGCGTCGCCGCCTTCGGGGCCGAGGTCTATTATATAATCCGCCGTCTTGACCACATCAAGGTTATGTTCGATGACGATCACGGTATTGCCCATGTCGCAGAGCCGCTGCAGGACATTCAGGAGGTTGTGAATGTCGGCGAAGTGCAGACCCGTGGTGGGCTCATCGAGCAGATAGAGTGTGTGGCCGGTGGCCGCCTTGCCCAATTCCGCCGAGAGTTTGACGCGCTGGGCCTCGCCGCCGGAGAGCGTCGTCGAGGACTGGCCGACCTGCATGTAGCCTAAGCCGACGTCGGTCAGCGTCTTGAGCACACGGACGATGGTCGGGAAGTTGGCGAAGAAATCCACCGCGTCCTCGATCCGCATGTCGAGGACATCGGCGATATTCTTGCCTTTGTAGGTGATTTGCAGGGTCTCGGGGTTATAGCGCGTGCCTTTGCAGCTTTGACACGTCACGTACACGTCCGGCAGAAAGTGCATTTCGATCTTCTTCGTGCCCTGGCCCCCGCAGGACTCGCATCGGCCGCCTTTGACGTTGAAGCTGAACCGTCCGGCGGTGTAGCCGCGAATTTTGGCCTCGCGGGTCAGCGCAAAGAGCTTGCGGATCAGGTCGAAGGCCCCGGTGTAGGTCGCAGGGTTGCTGCGCGGCGTCTTGCCGATGGGGGACTGGTCGATCTCGATGACCTTGTCAATCTGGGAGATGCCGAGGATGTTCTTATGTTGGCCCGGCTTCTCGCGGGACTGGTACAGGTGTCGTTTCAGCGCCCGCAGGAGAATGTGGTTGATCAGGGTGCTCTTGCCGGAGCCGGAGACGCCGGTGACGCAGGTGAAGACCCCAAGCGGGAACTTGACGTCGATATTCTTGAGGTTGTGTTCGGCGGCCCCTTTGACCTCGAGGCACTTCTTGAGGTTGTACTCACGCCGCTTGGCTGGGACGGAGATGCTCTTTTTGCCGCTGAGATACTCGCCGGTGAGCGACCGTTCGCACTTGATGATATCGTCGAGAGTGCCCTGGGCCAGGAGTTCGCCGCCATGCCTGCCGGCCGCCGGACCGATATCAATGACGTGATCGGCCGCACGCATGATGTCCTCATCATGCTCGACCACGATCACCGTATTGCCGATCTGGCTGAGCTTCTGGAGAATGCCCAGGAGGCGGTCGTTGTCGCGCTTGTGCAGACCGATGGTTGGCTCATCGAGGACATAGCAGACACCGACCAGCCCACTACCCACCTGTGTAGCCAGCCGGATTCGCTGGGCCTCGCCGCCGGCCAGAGTGGCGCTCATGCGGTCGAGCGTCAGGTAGCCCAGCCCGACGTCGAGCATGAATTGCAGGCGGGCCTTGATCTCCTTGAAGATCTGGGCCGCGATGATGGTCTGCTCCGGGTTGAGCTCGAGCTTGCTGAAGAACTGCTGGGCCTTCTCGACGCTCAGCCGGCTCAAATCCTGGATATTCTTGCCGCCGACCGTCACAGCGATCGACTCCGGCCGCAATCTTGCCCCTTTGCAGGTCTGACAGGGTTGCTCGGAGAGATAGCCGTGGAGCCGGGTCTTGACGTACTCGCTCGTCGTGCTCTTCCAGCGCCGGTCGAGGTTCGGAATGACGCCCTCGAACCACACGCCGTACTTGGCCTCGTCCTCGTCGGTCGTGCCGTACATCAGCATCCGTTGGACGTCCTCCGGAATCTCCTCGTAGGGGATGGACTTGCTGATCCCCGCATCCCGGCAGAAGCGCTTGACCAAGCGGTTGTAATAGATGTTCATCCGCTTGCCGCTGCGGCGCCAGGCGTCAACGGCCCCGTTTTCGAGCGAGATGCTCTTATCCGGCACGATCAGATCGGGATCGAACTCCAGAATGGTGCCCAGCCCGTCGCAGCTCTTGCAGGCTCCGTAGGGGCTGTTGAAACTGAACAATCTCGGCGATAGTTCTTCCAAGCTTGCCTCCGGGTGGTCCGGGCAGGCGAACTTCTCGCTATAGATGACCTCTTCCCATTTGCCGTCGTGCTCTTCGCCCTTTGAGCCGCCTGGCTCCTGGATGAGCACGAACACGATGCCCTCCGCGAGCTTCAGCGCGGTCTCGACCGAATCCGCCAGGCGGATGCTAATGCCCTGCCGGATGACCAGCCGGTCGACGACAGCCGCGATGTCGTGCTTTTGATTCTTGTTCAGGTTCGGGATGTTGCGGATGTCGTAGATGCTGCCGTCCACACGGGCGCGAACAAAGCCTTCCCGCTGGATATCGGCAAGGATGTCCTTGTGCTCGCCTTTTTTTCCCCGGACGAGCGGGGCACAGATCTGCACCTTGGTTTCCGGCGGCCGGGCGAGGATCGACTCGACGATCTGCGAGGAATGTTGGCTGGTGATCTCTCGGCCGCAGACCCAGCAGTGGGGCTGGCCCACGCGGGCGAAGAGGAGCCGGAAATAGTCGTAAATCTCCGTCGTCGTGGCCACCGTCGAGCGCGGGTTGCTGCTGGCGCTGCGCTGCTCGATGGCGATGGTGGGCGGCAGACCCGAAATATCGGTCACCGCCGGCTTTTGCATCTGCTCGAGGAACTGCCGCGCGTAGGCGCTGAGCGATTCGACGTATTTGCGTCTTCCCTCGGCGTAGATCGTGTCGAAGGCCAGCGAGCTCTTGCCCGAGCCGCTGATGCCCGTGATGACGACGAGCTTGTCGCGCGGAATGTCCAGACTGATATTCTTCAGGTTGTGCTCGGCGGCACCGGTAATCCTGATGACTTTCTCTGTATGGTCAACCATAGTCCTGTAGGGTGTGCACGGCACACCACATTTTGTCGGCCTCGTTTATCGGTGTGCGCTGCACACCCCGCCACTCGTTTCCCTAACGATATACGATTCACATTCGCGGTTGTGCACCCGCTCTTTTCCCAGACAGCACAAACCACCCATTGTAGCCCAACCACCCGAAAGAGCAAATCCCCGCCCGATTGATTTGCACGAAATCAACACGTTCGCCTGCACACCCGCCACCGCCAGGCTCGCGTCGGGTAGGGCTGACTTTCGCTTTACCAGACAGTGTCGTATGATACAATTAGGGTGAAGAACGTACACTTGGTGCCCAAGGGAGAACGTATGCCTGTAATCTCGATGTTCTACGGAATCGTCGTTTCGCTTTACTTCTTGGACAGCAACCGTTCCGAATTGAACCGCTGAGGTGAATCATGAACCCACGTGTTAAGGCTGTTGTGCCAAGAGATGACTATAAGTTGGGGATTACCTTCACGAATGACGAGGTGGGAGTCTTCGACTGTGCTCCTCTGCTTTCCTTCGGCGTCTTCCAGGAACTCCAGGACATCCATTATTTCAAACAGGCCCGCGCGGAAGACGGCACTGTTGTGTGGCCTCACGAGCAGGACATCTGCCCGGATACGCTCTACGAGGACTCGCAGAAGCTCTCGCCAACTGCCAACGCTGGACGAGGTTCTACCGCCACCCGTGATTGAGGCATACTGACGAAAGTGAATTCTGGTTCCCAGGACCACCAATGAACTTCAGGATACGCAATTTAGACGGCGACGAGGCGGAGTTCGAGAGGTCTGAGAATGCCTATCGTCAGCATCTGAAGCGATTCGAGAAGGACACTCGCACACACCTGTGGAAGTTCTTCGGCTGGGACTTCTTTCACGACGGCAGCATTGAATCCATCCGGATTCAGGGGGACCTGAAAACGGTTGTGATGCGGCTGAACTGTCCAAACATAAGGCGACTCAAAGCCGACGGGAACCACGAGTACGTCAAAGTGATGTTCGAGTGCACCTTCCACACGGTCTCCACGTTTACGGTTCAGTACGAGACACCTGAGCACTGGTGGGATGCCAGGAAGAATGCTACGATCTTCCTTGATGCCGAGATCAATACGTCCCCCATTCTCGACAGCTTTGGCCCGGAGGATGGACTTGACCCGGACCCGCACTATTCTCTCCTAATGCGCCTGGAGGCAGACGACTCTATCATCTGGGTGGAATTGGTCTTCTCTGAGGTTGATGTCTTTGCCGATGAACCTGCGGCCTTTGCTCTGATGGAGTCTGATCCCAAGTTCGAAGTGCCGACGTGGTCTGCGGACAAGGCGGATTAGACAGGGGGAGTGAACCAGATGGATATAGACTATGACAAGATCGACGACTGCACGTTGGCGCTGCTGTATCTGGTCACGTCGGTGAATCAGTACGGGGCCCGGGCTTGGAAAGCGTTTGACTGGGCCACCCTGGACCGGCTTCACAAGAAGGGTTACATCTCCGACCCCAAGAGCAAGGCTCTGTCGTTTGAGGTCAGTGAGGAGGGATTGTCGCGAGCCAAAGAGCTATTCGAGAAGCTCTTCACCAAGTGAGGGCGGCATCGTTCGATGCGCACGATGCGGAACCTGCATTGGATGGAACGTCTCGTACGCCAAGGCTCAGCGGGTAAAAGGCGGCCAGCTTCCGAAGGGAAACCTATGGGTAGACCTCAGCTTGATGAGAGCGAAGCCTATAAATATGTGGGCAAGACCATTCTGTTGGGCGTCACCTACTATGACCGCGGAGGGAGACTTGTCGAGCACAAACAGTGGTACGGAGTGATCGAGACCTTTTCGAACTCCGAAGGTATAAGGATAAGGCTCCACAATTCTAGCGATCCATGTTGTCTCCCGCCGGACCCGAGGGGGATTCGAAAAGCCGAGCCTGGGACTTACACCTTACGGTCTACCGGGGAGACAATCGAGAACCCTGACTACTTGGCGACTTGGGATTGCACGTTGCCCGAATCTCCAAGTAAGGGGTAGTCTCAGGCTGGTTGTTTCTTTGCCGTTACGTCTTGTGGGCATGAAGGCGGATGCGGAATCTGCATGAATGGAATCTCTCGTATGCCGAGGCCCGCCGGGTGCAGGCAGAATTGGCTGGCCGGGTAGAGTTCGTGCCGCTGGAGAAGGAGCCCCGGATCATCGCCGGGCTGGACTGTGCCTTCAGTGGGGATGGCCAGAATGTGTTGGTTCAGCGGAAATTGGACAACTACTGTAGTCAGCCAAGCAAATCGGTGGCTGGCTTGACTTTGGTATTATGAACTCCTGTATGGCATTTGTCAAGTCCAGAGTCTGAGGGCTCTGCCTCTGGCGGCTCTCGGCGATTCCCGGGCGGTTTTCGCGAGCGCGCGGGCAGTCCTTTTCGAGCGTCCGCCCCGAGCCTCCCCTTGTGCTTTCAAGGGAGGCTCGCGGCTCACGAAGAATGCTCCGCGTACCCCGGCCCGGCAAGTCGGCCGCCACGCAACGGCGGCATGGCCTCCGCCTTGCGAGGGCCTGCCGTCGGCTTCTGCGAAGGGTATAGCTGTCGCTTTCTGCGAGGTTCTTTTCGATCTCGATGCGTTCTATCTCCTTAGTTGGTCTGGGCAACTGCGGCGGTTCGGCGCGTTTGCCGGGCCGCTTCGAGCTTGGCGTCGCGGGCGGCCAGGATCTGCTCGGCTCGTCCTTCGAGCTTGTCCTGGGGCGTGACGTAGCCGATCGCACTGTGCAGGCGAACCGTATTGTAGTGCTCGACATACTTGGTCACGATGCGTAGGGCGTCCTCCAGGGACTGCGGCGTCTGGGGCCGAATGCATTCGGTCTTGGCGGATTGGTGCCAACGCTCCATCTTGCCGTTGCTCTGGGGATAATACGGGCTGGTTCGGACATGGGTCATTCCGTTCAGTCGGACGAACTGCTTGAAGTCCTTGGCGATAAACTGGGGTCCGTTATCGGAAATGATCCGAGGCCGCGCTTCGGGGAACCGCTCGTGGGCCCGCTGGAGCACGATCTCGACGTGCTGTTCGGTCATGGATTCCCGGAGGTCCCACGCCACCAGGTAGCGGCTGAAACCGTCCAGGACGCTGCACAGGTAATAGAATGTCCCCTGGATGTTGATGTACGAGATATCAATGTGCCAGTGCTCATGGGGCCTGACCGGCTGCTGGAAGCCCTGGCCTTTGCTGGAAGTGTGGTCCCGATTCCACCGGTGCAGAACGCCGGCGTCCTGCAAGACCCGGTAGACCGTACTGGGACTGACGGCGACTTGATCGGCATCGAGCATCATGTAGGTCATGCGGCGGTACCCCTCACGGCTATGCGTGCTCCAGAAGTCCAGAATCGCCTGCTTCTCCCAGTCGCGAAGCCAGAAGTCTCTCGGGATCCAGGCATTGTGCTCGTTGACCCTTCCATAGCGCTGCTGCCACTGGTAGAACTTGCTGCGCGGGATGCCGATCCACTGAACGATCCGGCGATAACTGATGCCGGTTCGTTCGCTCCAGTACCTGACGTAATCGACCACGGCATCCCGGACATCCGGTTCGGCCCAGGCGTCTTTCAGTCCAGACCAAGTGTTTTTTTTAGACGCACCTGCTCGGCCATGATCTCGGCGATGACTTCATCCTTGGAGGCGAGCTTGGCCTTGAGTTGGACGACTTCCTTCTGGACCTTCTGGGCCGTGCGGTCGGCGGAGCCGTTCTCGGCCCGGTCGAACGCCGCGGTTCCGTGGTCAAACAGATCCTTCTGCCAACGGTAGAAGACGGTCGGATTGAGCTGGTACTGCTCGCAGACCTCCGAGATCGGTTTGTGCTCCAGCAGGTGGAGCCGGAGGATTTCCACTTTCTCCTGGGCGGAAAACTGTCGTCGTGTGGTCATGAACATTCCCTTTCAAAGTGACTGCCAAACGTACTCACTAACACGCAATCTGGGAATGTCCAATTCCGTCTGAGGCAACACAAGAGGACCTTTGCGGCCGGGGTAGTGCTCAGGATCACAGGTTTGCGTAGTGGGCAGACGGGGCAGTCGGGACGGTTTGAGTTCGAGCAGGTCGAGACGGTCACGGCCCAGCAGGAGACGCGGTTTCCCTATATCCCGGGCCTGTTGTCCTTCCGTGAGGCACCGGTGTGTCTCGAAGCTGTGGCGAAGCTCAAACAGCGGCCGGACTTGTTTATGATCGACGGGCAGGGGGTCGCGCATCCGCGACGCTTGGGGCTGGCTTCGCATTTGGGGCTGTTTCTCGATAGACCGACTATCGGCTGTGCCAAGACCCGGCTGATCGGCACGTATGAGGAACCAGGCCGCGAGCGGGGGGCACATGGCCTATTGCGGGACGACGACGACACCATTGGGGCGGTGGTCCGGACGCGAAGCCGGGTCAAGCCGGTCTTTGTATCGGTCGGGCACAAGTGTACGCTGGAGGACGCGATTCGTATAACTCTTTCTTGCGCCACGAGATACCGCATTCCCGAACCCACGCGCCTGGCCCATCAGGCAGTCAGCACGCTCCGATAACTTTGTGGCACGGGCATCCTGCCCGTGCTTCAAAACTCTTGGGCAGGATGCCCATGCCACAGGGACTTGCAGGCGGACAATTTTTCGCGTAGATAGGGAACAATTTGCGGGTTTGTGACGTAGTTGGGCCAAGGCTTTGTGCGATTGGAAACCGGCCGGCTCGGCTGGATGGGGTCTTGACGAGACTACAGAGTCGTAAATTTGCTTGGGGAAAGACTTTATGGCGACAGACGTAAAGCAGATTGGCAGCTTGGTCCAGCAGAAGAGCGACTTCATTCGGTCGCTGTTTTCCGAGCTGGACAAGGTCATCGTCGGGCAACGATACATGCTGGAACGGATGCTCATTGGCTTGCTGGCCAATGGGCATATTTTGTTGGAGGGCGTCCCGGGATTGGCCAAGACTTTGGCCGTGACGGTTCTGTCCCGGGCGATTGATGCGGACTTTCGCAGGATTCAGTTCACGCCGGACCTGCTGCCCGCTGACCTGATTGGCACTCAGATCTACCGCCAGTCCGACGGCCAGTTCTACACCCGCAAAGGACCGATCTTCGCCAATATCATCCTTGCCGACGAAATCAACCGGGCGCCCGCGAAGGTCCAGAGCGCCTTGCTCGAAGCGATGCAGGAGCGGCAGGTCTCCATTGGCGAAGAGACGTTCCCGATGCCGAACCCTTTCCTGGTCCTTGCCACGCAGAACCCGATCGAGCAGGAGGGGACCTATCCGCTGCCCGAAGCGCAGCTCGACCGCTTCATGCTCAAGGTCAAGATCGACTACCCCGACAAGAGCCAAGAGCGGCAAATCCTTGACCGCATGGCCATGACCGATAAAAAGTTCGATATCAGGCCGGTCATCAAGCCGAGCGATATCGCTGAGGTGCGAGCGGTGGTCGATGAGATCTACATCGATGAGAAGGTCAAGGACTACATCGTTAACATCGTTTGTGCCACACGGGACCCGAAGGCGTGTGGCCTGGACTTGGCCAACTTCATCAGCTATGGAGCCTCGCCCAGAGCGACGATCTACCTCGCGGTGGCGGCCAAGGCTCACGCCTTCCTCCAGCAGCGAGGCTATGTCACGCCGCAGGATGTCAAGAGCATCGGCCTCGATGTGCTCCGGCACCGCGTGATTGTCAGCTATGAGGCCGAGGCTGAGGACAAGACCAGCGAAGACATCATCAAGACGATCTTCGACAATATTGAAGTGCCGTAAGAGGGTAGGGTGGGGCTTGCCCCACCGCTTCCTCTTCTTTTCGCCGGAGAGAACAAAGGATAGAGAGATGGTGGGGCAAGCCCCACTCTACGTATGATCCCTGCCGACCTGATCAAACGCATACGGGAGATTCAGATCTACACGGCGCGGGCTGTGAACGCCAGCTTTGCGGGCCAGTACGAGAGCGTGTTCAAGGGCCGGGGGATGCAGTTCGACGAGGTCCGCGAGTACATGCCCGGCGACGATATTCGGGCGATTGACTGGAATGTCACCGCCCGCACGGGTCGGCCCTTCATCAAGCGGTTCGTCGAAGAGCGGGAGATGACGGTGCTGTTCGCAGTGGACCTCAGCGCCTCGGGCGAGTTCGGGACTGTCAGCAAGATGAAGAACGAGCTGGCGGCGGAGTTCTGTGCAGTCCTGGCCTTCGCGGCGGCCAAGAACAACGACAAGGTGGGCCTGCTGATCTTCACGGACCGCATCGAGCTGTTCATCCCGCCGAAGAAGGGCAGCCGGCACGTGTTGCGGCTGATCCGCGAACTGCTCGCCTTCAAGATGCCCAAACGCAAGACCGACATTCCGCTGGCGCTGGACTATGTCGCGAAGGTGATGCGGAAACGCGCGACCGTGTTCGTGGTCTCCGACTTCCTCGAAACCGGCTTCAAGAAGCCGCTCAGCCTGCTGAACAAGCGACATGACGTTGTCGCGGTGCCGGTCCGCGACCGGGTGGAAATCGCGATGCCCTCGGTCGGCCTGATCGAGGTCCAGGATGCCGAGACGGGGCAGATCATGCTCGTCGATACCTCCAGTCGCAGGTTCCGCGATCAGTACGGCGGGCACAGCTCGCAGCGGTTCAACGAGCTCAAGGGAACGTTTCGATCGAGCAACGTGGATTTCATTCCCATCGCAACCGACAAACCCTATATGAATGACTTGATTCAGTTCTTTCACATGCGACATCGGCGTCATTGATAATAATTGGCTTGGGACAAGTGAGGGTATAGACAACGATGACTGAAAAGCTGGATTTCTCACTGCCGCAGAAGAAGCCGGGCGGATCGGCGACCGGCATTCTGACTGTTCTTCTTCTGGTTGTCCTCGTGGGGCTGGCCGCGGCAAACCTGTTTGTGACGTTGTCCGGACGGAAGCCCGCGCCTACGGTCAACGGTGCTCTCTCTGCGGATCAGGTCAAGGACCTGGCGTCGAAACTGGCCCAGCGGAACCTGTATCAGCAAGCGGCGGCGGCTTGGCAGGACTATTTGGCGAGTGCCAAGCTGGCTGGCCCGGAACAGGCCAGAATCCAGTTCCAAGTCGGCACGCTACTGGAGAAGGGCGGTTTCTACGCCGATGCCATCGAGCGCTATTACCGCAGCGAGGCGGCGGGCACCGTCAAGGAGCTTCAGGCCGATCTCAACGCCCATATCAAGGAGTGCTTCGAAAAGCTGGGCAAGTTCTCGGCTCTGCGTTATGAAGTGATGGATCGAACCAGCCTCTCCTCGTCGCAACCGGCGGGCGGCAAAGTCGTCGCGGAGATCGGGGCCGAGAAGATCACGGAAGCCCAACTGGATGCCCAGATCGAAGACAGCATCGAGAACCAGTTGGAGCCGATGAGGGCGTTCATGACGCCGGAGCAACTCGGCGAGCAGAAGAAGCGGGCTCTGGAACAGTCCCGCGATCCGAAGACTAGGCAAGATTTCCTTCAGGGGTGGCTGGCCCAGGAGATCCTGTACCGCCAGGCGCTCGAGGACAAGCTCAGCGACAAGCCCGAGGTCCAGCGGGTCGTGCACGATCTGACCCGGCAGGCCCTGAGCCAGCAACTGATGAACGAGCAGCTTGCCTCGAAGATCCACGTCACGGACAGCGACCTGCAAACGTACTACGCCGCCAACAAGGACAAGTACGTCGAACCGGAGCGGGCGAAGATCAGCCACATCCTCGTCAAGGAAGAAGGGCAGGCGAATGATCTGCTCAAACGCCTCAAGGACGGCGCGGACTTCGCCGCTCTTGCAAAGGAATCCTCCCAGGATGAAGCCACGAAAGCCAATGGCGGCCGCATCGCCGAGGATGTTCTGAAAGGCTCGCACGTGCCCGGTATTGGCGATGCGAACGACATCAACGCGGGTGTCTTTGCGGCCAATGCTCCCTCGCTGCTGGAAAAGCCCTTCAAGACCGACAAGGGCTGGGAGATCGTCAAGGTCGAAGAGAAGCACGCCCAGCGACAAAAAGGCTTCGAGGAGGTCCAGCAGCAGATCACGATGCAACTGCTCCGGCAGAAACGCGAAGAGGTGCAGCGCGAATACGTCAAGGAGATGATGGATAAGCATCAGGTTGTCATTCATACCTCGGCGTTCGTGCCGACTCAGTCAGAGGCACCCAAGGAGACGCCACCCAAGCCATGACCGACTTGAAGACCATCACATTGCGCAGCTCGTGGCGAGGGCGTCCCGCCCTTGCGTCTCGCCGGCATCTTGCCGGGGCGCGAAGAACAAGGGCAAGATGCCCTCGCCACGAAACGACAAGGGCGAGACGCCCTCGCCACTGGGTCATGCTCGTCTGTGTGGGTCTGCTCGCGATGGGCGCGGGGTGCGGGAAAGGCTCCAAGGGCACCGCCGCGAAGGCCGAGTTCGAAGTGGACAAGGTCTATGAGCGGGGACCTGCGACAGTTCACGTCCGCGTGGACAAGACCAAGATGACCATTGCCGATACTGTGCTTCTGCAGTTCGAGACGACGCTGCAGCCGGGCTACGAGATGGAGATGCCGAAGGTGGACAAGGCCTTGGAAAATTTCGGCTTGGTCGATTGGAACAACCTCGGCAAGAAGCTCGACGACAAGAACAACGTCGTGACGACCTACCAGTATCGGCTGGAGCCGTTCCTGTCGGG
Organism: uncultured Pirellulales bacterium; assembly: GCA_964354535.1. Taxonomy (GTDB): domain Bacteria; phylum Planctomycetota; class Phycisphaerae; order Sedimentisphaerales; family Anaerobacaceae; genus PLanc-01. The sequence goes on along the minus strand of CAYHAJ010000088.1, from coordinate 9,504 downwards.
CAAGTACGACATCCCGGCCTTCACGTTTACGTTCCACGATGCGAACGACCCGAACAGCACGCACGAACTCGCCAGCGAGCCCATTGCCGTGGAGGTTACGTCCCTGCTGGGCGATCAGCGAGCCAATCTGGTGATTGACGACATCGAGGATGTGGTCGAGATGCCTAAGCCACCGTCGCGCTGGTGGCTCTGGGGGCTGGCCGCACTGGGTATTGCGGCGGTCCCGACGGCATGGCTGTCTTTACGCGGCAGACGCGCGAGGCAATTGGTGCGGATCTTCCAGCCGGCGCATGAGCTCGCCTACGCCCGGTTGCGGACCCTCGTTGCCGAGAACCTCGTCGAACAGGGCAAGATCAAGGAGTTCTACGAGCGGATCAGCGGCATCCTGCGGCACTATATCGAGGACCGGTTCGACCTGCACGCCCCGGAACGCACGACGGAAGAGTTTCTGGCGGAGTTGCGATTCCCGGTTCGTGGCGAGGGCGTCCCGCCCTTGCGTGTCGCGGGCATCCTGCCCGCGATTCGAGGGCAAGATGCCCTCGCCACGGAAGAGCAAGGGCAAGATGCCCTCGCCACGGCGGACAAGCGGGTCGTCGAGGAATTCCTCACGCACTGCGACCTGGTCAAGTTCGCCAAGCACGATCCGACCACGGACCAGCTTCAACGGACGTTTGATCTGGTGAAAGACTTCATCGAGCGGACCAAGTCCGAGCAGCGTCAGGTGGATGTGACGGACAAGACGGAAACGACAGAGACAGCCAACACGGAGGCGGCGTAGATGGAGTGGTACTCGCCCTGGGCGCTGCTGTTACTGCTCATTCTTCCCTTCCTGGGTTACGTCATGCTGCGCACGAAACGTGGTGCGGCGGTGAAGTTCCCCAGCTTAGTGGACATGAGGCATTGCCCGGTCTCCTGGCGGCTGCGGTTGCGGCCGGTGCTGGTTGCCTTGCGGCTCCTGTGCCTGGCCTTGCTGATCCTGGCTCTGGCCCGGCCGCGCAAGGGGACGGTCTTGTCGGAGGTCTCCACCGAAGGGGTCGCCCTCGAGGCCGTCGTAGACCGCTCGGGCAGTATGAATGCTGAAATGGACTACTACGGCGAGAAGCTCAACCGCCTGGAGGTGGTCAAGCGGGTCCTGGCGGACTTCATCGAAGGCGACAAGAAGGGGCTCGGCGGTCGGACGGGGGACATGATCGGGCTGGTGACTTTTGCGCGATACGCCGACACGATCTGCCCGCTGGTTCTGAGCCATGGGGTGCTGGCCGAGTTCCTCAAGCAGACGCAGATAGTCAGTATCAAAGAGGAGGACGGCACGGCGATTGGAGATGCCATCGCTTTGGCGGCGGCCCGGCTCAAGAAGGCCGAGGAAGAGATCCAACATCGCAACGTGCAACTGGGATTTGGAGGTGAGGGCTCGGCGCAGAAGGATAAATCCCCCGGCTTCCAAATCAAGAGCAAGGCCATCATCTTGTTGACCGACGGACTCGATAACGCCAGCCGGTACCGAAGCCCCCTGGACGCGGCGGAATTGGCGCGGCAGTGGGGTATCCGGGTGTATACGATCGGCATCGGGTCGGGCCAGGCCTACAGGGCGGTGCCGACTCCGCTGGGGACCTTCCGGATGCGGACGGAACAGGAACTGGATGAGAAGCTGCTCAAGGCCATGGCGGAGAAGACCGGTGGCTTTTACAGCCGGGCCGACGACGCGGAGGCGTTGCGCAAGATTGTCAAGAAGATTGACGAGATGGAAAAGACCGAGGTCAAATCCGTCCAGTACATGCAGTACGCGGAACACTTCGGCTCCTGGACATTGCCCGCGCTGGTGCTGCTGGGCCTGGAAATGCTGGCGGGCTGTACCATCTTTCGGAAGATTCCATGAACCTGGGGAATGACAGGGCGTTGTGGCTGTTGTTTCTGGTGCCGGCGGTGCTGGTGCCGGTGTACGCCTGGTGCTTCTGGCGCAAGGCCCAGGCGCTGCGCCTTCTGGCCAGCAATCAGATGCTCGTGAAGATCAACAACACGGTGAGCCTGCGAAAGCAGGTGCTCAAGGCCGTGCTGCTCGTTCTCGGCTTCACCAGCATCATCGTGGCCCTGACCGAGCCGAAGTGGAACCCGCAGCCCCAACAGATTCGGCGCAAGGGCCGGGACGTGGTAATTCTCCTGGACACTTCGCGCTCGATGCTCGCGGAAGACATCAAGCCCAGTCGGCTCGAACGCTCGAAGATTGCCATCCTGGATCTGCTGGAAGTCCTCGCGGGCGACCGCATCGCGATCATTACCTTTGCCGGCAACGCGACCGTGAAATGCCCCTTGACACAGGACTACGCGTTTGTTCGGATGGCGCTGGCGGATCTCTCGACCGAGAGCAGCAGCCGGGGCGGCACCCAGATCGGAGACGCCATTCGCAAGGCGGTCGAGGAGGTCTTTGACAAGCAGAGCCGCGAGTACAAGGACCTGATCCTCATCACCGATGGCGAGGATCACGACAGCTTCCCCGTCCAGGCGGCGGAGAAAGCGGCCAAGGAGGGCGTCCGGGTCATCGCGATCGGCTTGGGCGACGATGCGACCGGCTCGCGCATCCCGATCACCGGGCCCAATGGCCAGACGACCTTTCTGAAGTACAGGGGCCAGGAGGTCTGGTCGAAGCTCGACAGCGATACCCTCCGCGAGGTCGCCTACGCCACCGAGGGCGGCAAGTACCTGTCCGTGGCGCCCGGGACGACGATGGACCTGGGCCGGATCTATCAGGACCTGATTGCCTCCGCCGAAGGGCGCGAGCTCGAATCGATGACCATGATGAAGTATGATGAGAAGTTCCAGATCTTCATCGGCTTGGCGGTGGTCCTGCTGATGAGTGAGGTGCTGATCAGTGAACGCAAACGAGCGGTATAGAATTGCGGCTTGCGGCTTGCGGCTTGCGGATTCGCGGTGCGAGTCTTCTTCAATCCGCAATCCGCAATCTGAAATCCGCAATAAGCGGTCTAGATATGTGTTTGTCATAGTCTTGGCGTTCTTGCCCTCCGCGTCGCCGGCCGCGACCTACTCGGCGCGGGACCTCCTCCGGCAGGGCAACCGGCTCTATGGTGACAAGCAATTCGCGGAGGCGGTCAACAAGTACAACGATGCCCTGGTCGAACAGCCCGAGGCCGGGGCGCCGAGGTTCAACAAGGCCAACAGCTACTATCGGCTGGACGATCTTGGCGCGGCGATGGACCTGTACCAGGAGGTCGCGGCCGAGAGCAAGGACATGTCGCTGGTGGCCAAGGCCAAATACAATCTGGGCAATTGCTTCTTCCAGCGGGGAACCAAGCAGCGGGATTCCAATCTGCAAAAGGCCCTCGAAGACATGCAGACGAGTATCGCCAACTGGCGGCAGGTGCTGGACCTCAACCCGAAGAATACCAAGGCGGCCAAGAACATTGAGGTGGCCCGGCTGACAATCAAGGACATCCTTGACCAGATCAAGAAGCAGCAGGAGGAGCAGAAGAAGCAGCAAAACCAGCAGGACCAGCAGAAGCAACAGCAGTCACAAGACCCGAATCAACCGCAGAATCAGCCCCAGCCGCAACAGGACCCGAACCAGCCGCAAGATCCGAATCAGGCACAAGGCGCTCAGCCCAAGCCCGATCCGAATCAGCCGCAGCCGGAGCAGAAGCCCGGGGAAGGTCAGCAGGATAAGCAGCAGGAAAGGAAAGCCGAGCCGGACGCTACAGCCCGCGAGATCATCGATAACGAGCAGCGGCAGAAGAAGGAACGCGAGCTATTGCGGCAGCGCGGTCAATATCAGGAAGTCGAGAAAGACTGGTAGCATGAGAGAAGGAAAAGGGAAAAAGGCAAAAGGCAAAAGGGAGAAAAGAAGAACGCGCCGGTATCGTGCTGCGCTCCTGCTTTTGCCTTTTTACTTTTGCCTTTTTACTTTCTCCATGGCCAGTTCGGCGGCGACACGGGTCTATGCCCGGGTGGATGCCGAGACCGCGATCTACCTGGGTGAGGAGTTTGCCTACTCCATTGTCGTCGAAGGCGGCGGCAAACCGAGCAAGATCGACATCTCGCCCCTGGCCCCGTTTAGCCCGCGCAAGGCCGGCAGCGGCACCTCCATGCAGACAGTGAACGACCGCACGACGGTCAGCTACTCAGACAACTTCGTGATCACCGCCGGCAAGCCCGGCGTCATGCATCTGCCCGGCGTGACTCTCGTCGTGGACGGCCAGACCTACACGACCAATCCGGTCGACGTAACGATCTCCCGCCCCGGCACGACCGACCGCATGTCGGTCGAATGCCAGATCTCGGACAAGCAGTGCTACGTCGGCCAGCCTCTGGTCCTGACGGTCCGATGGATCGTCACGGCCCGGGTCCAGCAGGGCGCGTTCGACGTACCGGTGTTCCAGTCGGACGACTTCTACATCGACGATCTCTCCCAAGCCGCAAATGTCGCGGCCCAGGAGCAGACGAGCATCCACGGCGTCCCGGTCACGGTCACTCAGGAGCGGCAGGTTATCGGGGGCGTCGAAGGCATGGTCCTGTCGTTCCGCAAAGTCCTGACCCCGAAACGCTCCGGCCGTCTCACGCTCGAGCCGATCACCGTCTCCGCCAGCCTGGCGGTCGGACGTGAGCGAACAGACGATTTCTTCAATCCCTATCGCCTCCGGTTCCAGCGGGTCTCGGTGCAGTCCGATCCTGTCGAGCTGGAGGTGCGGTCGCTACCGGAGACGGGCAAGCCGCCCCAGTTCTACGGCCTGGTCGGGCGATACACCATCGCCGCCTCCGCCACGCCGACCCAGGTGAACGTCGGCGACCCGATCACCCTGACGATCCGGATCGGCGGCAGTCCTTTCCTCAAGCCGGTCCAGTGGCCCGCGCTGGAGCAGGTGCCGGAGCTGGCGGCTAATTTCAAGATCCCCGCCGAGAAGGCCTCGCCCGTCCTGGAGGCCGGCGGCAAAGTCTTCACGCAAACCATCCGGGCCAACCGCGACACGGTCACGCAGATTCCCGCGATTCCCTTGGCCTTCTTCGATCCCGAGAAGGGCAGCTACGTTGTGGCTCAGACGGAGCCGATCCAGCTTCAAGTCGCGCCGACCAAGGTGCTGACCAACGTCGATGTGGAAGGGACAACGGCCTCCGGGCCCGTCAATCGCGAAGTGGAGGCGATTCGCAAAGGGCTGTCGGCGAATTACTATGGGCCGGAAGTGCTGGAGAACCAGAGCGTCTCGGTTTTGGCGATCCTCACGAGCCCGGCTTACGCCGCTCTGTGGTCGATCCCGCTGCTGGGCCTGATCGTCAGTTCGGTCGTGAGGCTGGCCGGCCGAACGAGTCCGGAATCGCTCGCCCGCAAACGCCGCCGCCGCGCTGCCGCCGTAGCGCTGGCGCAACTGAAGAAGGTGTCCGGCGCCGAGCCAGGGCAGAGGCACGAGTTGCTGCTGTCGGCCCTGAAGGGCTACATCGGCGATCGCTTCGACAAGGTGGCGGCCTCTCTGACGGCGGACGACTGCCACCGCGCCATCGTCGCTGCCGCAGGCGATGCGGCCACGGCAGCCCGATACAAGGGACTGATCGACGCCTGCGAAGCCGCCCGCTACGCCCCGCTCCAGGCCCAAATCGACCCGGACCGGGTGCAAGCCGCCATTGCGCTGGTGCAAGCCGTGGAAAAGGCAAAACCCGCAGTTCATAGGTCCCATTCGTCCCCTACGTCCTATAGGTCCTGTTTCTTGCTCTTGTCCTTATGCCTGGCCTTCGGCCAGGCGGCGAAAGCCTCGCCTACCCTCCCGCGCGAGCAACTCTCCTCGCTGCTCCAGGAAGCCAACGCCGCGTTCCAGGCCGCCAACGCCGCCCCTAATCCCGACACCGCCAAGCCTCTTTACGACAAGGCGATCCTGCTCTACGAGAAGCTCATCGACCAGGGCGGCATCCACAACGCCAAGCTCTACTACAACCTCGCCAACGCCTATCTCCTCAAGGAGGACCTCGGCCGGGCGATTCTGAACTACCGCCGGGCGGAACAACTCGACCGCTCGGACCTCAACATCCGGAAGAACCTCGCCTTCGCCCGCAGCCGGCGCGCGGATCGGGTCGAGACCAGCACGCAAAAGCGCGTGCTGGGGACGCTGTTCTTCTGGCACTATGACTTCTCTCTCAGAACGAAGCTCCTGCTGGCCACCTTGTCCTTCGCGTCGCTCTGCGGCGTCTCGACGCTGATCGTGTGGCGTGGCCGAGGATCGGCCACGCTCTTGGCCGCGGTGCTTTCCGACGTACTCTGGTTGGCCTTCACCGCGTCCACTCTGATCGAGACGAAGCAGGCCGCGGCGACCCGCTCCGGCGTGATCACCGCCGTCGAGGTTGTGGCCCGCCAGGGGGACGGCCCCAACTACCCGCCCAGCTTCAAGGACCCCCTGCACGCCGGCCTCGAATTCGAGCTGCGCGAGCAACGTCCGGGCTGGCTCCACATCGAGCTCTCGAACGGCACCGACGCCTGGATCCCCGCCGACGCCGCCGGCCTTGTTTAACGTGGCGAGGGCGTCCCGCCCTTGCGTGTCGCGGGCATCCTGCCCGCGAATGGAGCGCAAGATGCCCTCGTCACGGAACCTGCACCGGTTCACTCCTCTTTTGCCTGTGGCGATTCTCAGTTCTGGAATGAAGTCACTCACCTGAAAAATACGTACTTTTACGGATTGACACACATCGCCGGGGAACGGTAGAATCGCCCCCGGTTGGTCGGTCGGATCTGGAGGTTCGGCCTTGCGATACGGAGGATGGCCCTATGACTGTGCCGTCGTGGGAAGCAAAAGGCAAGGGTTGTGCCACAGCCTGTTCATGTGGGCAAGGCTGTTCTCTCTGCGAGATGTCTGACCCGCACTCTCCAGAACGGGATTCACCGCGAATTGCCCTGAGGATAGCGGTGCCTCCACACACACACACACACACACACACACACACACACTCTCTCTCTCTCTCTCTCTCTCTCTCTCTGCGCGCCCGCCACCTGATTCTTCGAGGCTATGTCTACGCGCCGTCCTGTGTTACGTCGGCAGACAATGCTGACGACCAATAGTGTTTTACGGAGGCAGAAAGGTGGGTGTGTCATGAAGTACCGACTCGCTACTCTCTTATTCGTCACGTGCGTGCTCGCGGTTAGTGCTGCATATGGCGACCTTGTAGGAATCAGCAACTTTGCAGTGTCATCAGACACATACTCGGTCTACTCTGACGTCGAGACGATTATTGACAGCCTCTTCGGAGAACAATATCGTTTGGCAGACTGGACTGATATTCTAGCCTACCACGACCAGGGAAACGACATGCAGGCGTTCGCTGACATGATTCCCTCGCGCACAATGCTATCCTACCACGGCGACAGGTTTTGGACCGCGGATAGGCATTACTTTATCAATATCTCGAACCACAACACGCCTGCTGGTTTCCTCGTTCACGGTCAAATAGACAACCATCTGATCGATTTGGGATCCTGGTGGAATCCCCGACGCATATTGGCATATACTGATGCTCCAGCGGTGACCGTCCCGGTCCCTGGTGCCTTCCTTCTTGGCGCGCTTGGGCTAGGATTTGCCCGTTGGCGGCTGAAGAAATGCGGAACTTCGTAACAACAATTCCGGCATTCGGATTCGTAGGGCCTCAGGCTTTGGCTTGGGGCCCTCTCTCTTGGACGCACGAGGCCGGCCGAGACTTGTGACTCTTCACGCGAGATTCGGCCTCCTCACTCGGAAGACTCCATCGAAGTCAGGACTTGTCCGCCTTCTCGAGGACAAAGCCGCGCTCGTTGGCCTCGACGCGGACGGTGTCGCCGTCGAGGAACTTGCCGGCGAGCAACTCCATCGCCAGCGGGTTCTCGATCTGCTGCTGGATCGTTCGCTTGAGCGGCCGGGCGCCATAAGCAGGATCATAGCCTTCTTCCATCACCCGGTCCTTGGCCTTGTCCGTGAATTCCAGGCTGATCTTGCGGTCCTTGAGCCGGTCGGCCAGGTAGCGAAGCTGGATCTCGATGATCTTCTTGAGGTGCTCGCGCGTGAGCATGTGGAACACGATGACCTCGTCGATTCGGTTGAGGAACTCCGGCTTGAAGACCTGCTTGAGCACGTCCTTGACGTGGGCCTCGATCTCCCAGTCCGCGCCCTGCTCTTCCGTGAGCTTCTGGATCTGCTGGCTCGCGATATTGCTGGTCATGATGATGACGGTGTTCTTGAAATCCACCGTTCGGCCCTTGCCGTCCGTGAGCCGGCCGTCGTCGAAGACCTGCAAGAGGACGTTGAACACGTCCGGGTGGGCCTTCTCGATCTCGTCGAGCAGGATCACGGAGTAGGGCTTCCGCCGGACCGCCTCAGTCAGCCGCCCGCCTTCCTCGTAGCCGACGTAGCCGGGCGGGGCGCCGATCAGCCGGGCCACCGAGTGCGGCTCCATAAACTCGCTCATGTCGATCCGGATTAGCGCGTTCGGGTCATTGAACAGAAAGTCCGCGAGCGCCTTCGCCAGCTCCGTCTTGCCCACGCCGGTCGGGCCCAGGAACAGGAAGGTTCCGATGGGCCGGTTCGGGTCGGACAGGCCCGAGCGGCTCCGGCGCACCGCGTTGGACAGCGCCGTGACCGCCTCATCCTGGCCGACCACGCGCAGCCGAATCCGCTCTTCCATCTTCATCAGCCGCTCGCGCTCGCCCGTCAGCAGCCGCGCTACCGGAACCCCGGTCCACTTCGAGACCACCTGGGCGATGTGCTCCTCCGTCACCTCGTTCTGGAGCATCTTGGATTTCTGGGCCTGGGCCAGTTGCTCTTCCTTTTGTTGCAGCTCTTTCTTGGAATTGGCGATCGTCTCGTATTTCAGCCGGGCGGCCCGCTCCAGCTCGCCACGCCGCTGGGCTTCGTCGAATTGCCGTTGCGCCTCTTCGATCTGCTGCTTGAGGGCCTTGATGCGGTCGATCCCGCCTTTCTCCGTCTCCCACTGCGCCGTCAGCGTCCGGTTCTTCTCTTCGAGGTCGGCCAACTGCTTCTCGATATTCTTGAGCCGTTCCCTGCTCGCCGGGTCGGTCTCTTTCTTGAGGGCCTCTCGCTCGATCTGGAGCTGCATGATCCGCCGGCGGATGCCGTCCAGCTCGGCGGGCAGCGAATCATTCTCGAGCCGCAGCCTGGAGGCCGCTTCGTCGATCAGGTCAATCGCCTTATCGGGCAGCCACCGGTCGGTGATGTACCGGTTGGACAGCACCGCCGCCGCGACAATCGCGGAGTCCGTGATCCGTACGCCGTGGTGGGTCTCGTACCGATCCTTCAAGCCGCGCAGGATCGCAATCGTATCCTCCACGCTCGGCGGATTGACCATGATCGGCTGGAACCGGCGTTCCAGGGCCGCATCCTTCTCGATGTTCTTGCGGTACTCATCGATCGTCGTGGCGCCGATACAACGGAGCTCGCCTCGCGCCAGGGCCGGCTTGAGCAGATTGCCCGCGTCAACGGCCCCCTCCGCCTTTCCCGCCCCGACGATCGTGTGCAACTCGTCGATGAACAG
>CAYHAJ010000087.1:0-26163 GCA_964354535.1 uncultured Pirellulales bacterium | reverse complement strand
TGCGCTGCGGCTCCCCTCTCTCCGTGGCCAACAACCTCTTGTTCTGCTTCTTATCCATAACATCCAGCATAATCACGATCTCCTTGCCCTCTACTCTAATTATCGGCAAGGAATTGTCTCACTCATTCTGACACAGAGGGTCCTTGAGAAAATAGTTGCCCGACAACCACTGCTCCAGATGCTCCTTGTAGCTGCTGCCTTCCACCTGCAGTTCCCAAGGTGTCTTCCGCGGGAGTTCCTTGACTCGCGCAAAGTACGATTCGAACATCTGCACCGTTTGTCGGCGGTCGGGATGTGTCAGACAGATACGAAGCGCATCGAGATAGGGGATCGACCATATGTACGGCTGGGGTCCTCTCTTCTTGTAATCGTACAATCGGGCCGGAATTAGCCGACCGTTGCCGTTTCCGTCATCCGTGAATGTGCGTTGTATGCGGTCGTGCCCGTACATGTACTCAACCTCGGAGAAACGCGGCACATGGATCTGCGGCACTCGCGCGGCAAAAGCGTCAAGGGTCCGTTTGAGGATGGCTCCTTCCACGCGGCAGTGGCCCAAGATGTCGAGCACGGCGTCGTAGCTTACTGTGCAAATGGCCAGCCCTGTCAACTGATCGACCAGGGTGCCGGCTCTGTGGCGGTGCACACCCAGCATGTGCAGATCGGTCAACCATTGCAGGGCACCATCCGTATTACCCTGATTAGCCTGGTACTTGGCCAGAGCCGCAACACCCCAGGCACAGTCGCGACTCTCCTCCAGATAGGGGACTTGAATGCCGGAAAGCGGTCCTCCTGTTGATGCCGACGTGAAGGCCTCGGAGAGCGCGTCGTCGTCCGCTTTCATCTCAAACCACCAGTAAGGGCAGTCCACCGCTTGGGTGAATATCGGTAGAACGGCTTCGTTGGCTGGGACCCATTCCTGCAGCGCTTTGTACTCGTTGGGGTCCAGGTCAGTGGGCCACGACTTCCATCGGTTCCCGGTCTTCAGGACTTCCGGTAGGGGGGTGAATTGCGAGAATAGCTTCTCGTAGTGGGGAGCCGCGTTGCGGTTAGGATCGTAATCGGTCGGCTGGTTGGCTTGATTGGCCTGCGTCAGGTAATCCACCGTGATGGTGGGCTTGGCCACGATCAGAGGCACGACCCGCCATGTCGCCAGCGCTAGAAGCACCGGCATGCCTGCCGCAGCAATGGCCAGGTAGCGACGCCAGTGGGGACGGCCGGCACGGACTGGCGCCGCGGCAAAATCGCTTCTCATGGTATTACTGTGGAGAACGAGAATCGCCACAAAGAGAAGGCCCACACCGAGGAGGGTAAAGGCTACGACCACCACGTGCTCCACGGTGGTCTCCACTGCGGGTAAGGTATACAGCAACGTCGCCAAAAGCGCCAAGCCGAGGAGATGCATCAGGAACGACGTAACGACGCGGACCCATCGAACTCGATGAAAGAACAGGAGGGATAGAATAAGCAAACCCACGCCTACTCCAAGCAGGCTCAGGCCCTGGGCATCGAACGCCGGCGTCTCCAAGGTCACGAGTCCGGTTGCCCAGATCGACAGGGCCGTGCCGGAAAACAGCAGCAGGACTATGCCGAACAACTTCGATGGGGTTAGCGAGTGATGGTACATGATTTCTCCACAGCCATAGGTTGTCCCCGGACCATTGCGTCTCTTGAATAAGGGCATTATGGCAGGGAGAACGGCAGGAGGAAAGAGAATACTTCGCCTGCAGCGGGGCCGTTGGCGGCTCGAAAGAAAAGCGGCGTTAGGGGGGCAAGCCACCTAACGCCTATGAGCAAGTTGTGTTGTCTGTCCAAGCCGTGAATCACGACTCAAACCTCAACATTCTCACTCAGTGCTTGCACTATAGGACGCGGGCGAAAGCGGCTCAAGGGGCGAATCCCCCGTTTTGCTCCTTCCGAAAACTGCTATCTCACCGCCTCATCCTCAGGGGGTGGTGGAGTTCGCCTGCGGTGGGCTGCCGTCTTCGTAGGCGGCATAGTCGAATTCGGGGTAGAGGGTTTTCGCGGCTTGGCGGATGTAGTTCATGACGAGGGGGAGATGCTCCACGGGATTGACCCACCTCTTCGGCTTCTCGCCATAGATCGCGCGCAGGATCTTGCCGCTTTCCCACTCCCGCGGCTCGATTTCCAGGGTCATCGTGAACCCGTGCTGGGCCAGCACGTCCAGCCTGGGAGTGGGGTAAGAGAGGGGCTCGGCACCGGGACATTGCGGCGCGTTCGGGATCAGGGTAGGGGTGACCATTCCATCCCCCAGCCCGATGTCGAAGTTCCGCTTCTTCATGGTCACGAGCACCGAGACCTCACCGGTATACCACTTGCCTTTGACGGACTCCGCGGCCTTCCTGGCTGTCTCGACAGGCTGAATGCCCAGCCTGGCCATCTCGCGGTCCAGGGCGATCTGCACGGCCTCGTTGTAGAGGTGCTCCGTATCCTGGAGGGCGTTGACGGCGACGACCGTGCCCAGCAGGTTCGAGTAGGAGTCCTCCCAGGAAAAGGCCGAGGGGAACTCCGTCGGCAGCCCAATACACTTGTACCCGAACCACGTGAGGACCTCATGCCAGGTGGCCATGGTGTAGGCCAGGTACGGCCCGAGGGCCAGCGCGACCTGGCGTGCGATCTCCTGGCGCTGCGGCTCGGAGCGGCTGCTCCAATCGGCGGGATAGGTGAGCCGGACGTACTCGGGCGAGTGGTCCACCGCCAGCTTGAAGGAGAAGCCGGCGTCATTCTTCATGAGGTGCCGGTAGCTGCGGGCGGTCAAGTACGCGGTCCAGTCCGCCGCGATCCGCAGGTGCATGATGTCGATCGTGCCGCCCCGGCAGGTGTACGCGATGCCGTTCTTCTCGGTCGGGCGATAGTAGTAGCCATGCGCGCCCAGGTGGGGGCCGGCCCACGGCGTACCGACGATCGCGACCGGAAAAGCCCCCAAACGCAGCCGCGGCGCCCGGCGGAACCCCGTAGAGATCACCTGGTCGGCAGGACACGACAGGCCCCGGTCGGGCAACACCTGGCAGCCGCACGCCGCCAGCAACAAAGATAAAAGACCAGCCGAGCACAGTTTCCCACGTTTCCTGCATTTCGTCATGACCTGCCCCAACCACGAGGACGAAACCGCCCTGCGAAATCCACGCTCGATTCCCTTCTGAACGCACCCGGCCTGCACGCGGCGCAAGGCTCCGGGGTGCAGACACCGTAAAAAGGGGCTATTATAGCGACGCGACATCGACGTGCCATCAAATTGCCGGCCGGGGACCGAAAGAAGGTGGGCGTCCCTCAGCGGGCGGTGTACACCGGCGTGGGGCTCACCTCGCGGTCAGGGCTGTATTCGGGACCGTACCGGGCGGTCGCCTGCCGGCGGATGTCATCCATGATCAGCGCGAAATGCTCCTCGGGGACGATCCGTTTCTGCGGCTTATCCCCGTAGACGGCGCGCAGAATCTTGTCTCTCTCCCACTCATGGGGCTCGATCTCCATCCGCATCGAGAAACCGTGCTGCGACAGCACGTCGAGGGTCGGGACCGGAAGGGCCAGCGGCTGGGCGTCCGGACAGGAAGGCACGTTCGGGACCAGCGTCGGCGTGATGTACCCGCTCCGGAGCCCGATGTCAAAATTCCGCTTCTTCATATTCACCTGGAAGATGATGCTCCCGGTGAACCATTTGCCGCGGACAGATTCGCTCACCTGCTTGGCCACGCGGGCCGGCACAATGCCCAGTTTCTCCATCTCCTGATCGAGGGCAATCTTGACGGCCTGGTTGAACTTGTGCTGCGGGTCCTGCAGGGCACGCACGCCCACGATGGTTCCCAGGAGATTCGAGTACGAGTCTTCCCAGGAGAAGGCGGAGGGGAACTCCGGGAACGGCCCGATGCACTTGAATCCGTACCAGGTGAGCATCTCGTGCCACGTGGTCATGGTATAGGTCAGGTACGGCCCGACCGCCAGGGCCACCTCCCGGGCGACAGCCATCTGCTCGAGCTTGGGCCGGCGGTCCCAATCTTCGGGGTAGGTAAAGGTAATGTAGCTTCGGGAGCGGTCCACGGCCAGTCCGCAGGAGAAGCTGGGGTCGTGATTCAGGAGGTGGCGGTAGGTGGTTGCCGTCAGGTACGCCGTCCAGTCCGCCGAGATCCGCACGTGGATGATGTCGATATGGCCGCCGCGACACGTGTAGGCAACCCCGTTCTTCTCCGACAGCCGGAAGCAGTAGCCGTGCGTTCCCAGGTCCGGGCCCTGGAAGAACGTGCCGATATTGGAACTCGGATAGGTGCCGAACCGAATGCGCGGTGGCCCGTCGAATCCATGGTAGATCACCTGATTCGCCGGATAGGACAGCGCACTATCCGGCATGAACCGGCATCCGCTCGTGGCCCACACGAGGGATAAAAGGCCGATCCAGTATGATCTCCCAAGCATGCGAATCCTCATGACTATACTCCAAGCCTGCTTCCGGACGTTGCGATGGGTTCTTTTGCGTCCGGGCACCCGGCGGCAGTTCCATCCTTACGACCGATCAGCACAAACAACTACGCTGTTGGATCGTGAAGAATGATGAAGGGTTTCCCGCAAACCATGCTGCGTCATGGGCTCAAAGCCGCGGGACTGTACAAAAAATTTCCCCTGGGCACACCCGTGCGGACAGAGCTCTTCCATCACCCAACTCCAACTTACCTCCAAACCGAGCGCCATGCACAGGTTTGCGGACGCTCCAAAAACACATTTATTATACCCTCAGAGTGTGTTCTCGTCAAACTGTAGCGCACCCACAGCAACCAAGCCGAACCCATCCCTCCGATGGTCGAAACCGGCTTTGTTCTGCCGAAGCCTTTGGGGTGAGAACTCATCGTAATTCTTTTTCTACACGGCATTTGCAGTTCCTTGCGCTCTGGGCAGATTGGCCTGGTTCAAGCCTGGGCAGTAGAATGCCCGCATTTCGCCGGGTGGCATCGTCCAGCGGAGTCTTCGGAGTCTGGTCATGGCGGCTGGACCGTGCGGAAGGCCATCGTCAAGACCGACGGCTACGGTTTGGAGACGAACGGGTTGCCCTTGACGTAGAACCGCAGCAGCTTCTTTGCCCAAGGTCCGGCGTAGTCGACGCCGATGCGCGGCCGCTTGACGATCGCGAAATTCGCCGGCTCTCCCGGATCGGTAAGGTAGAAGTCGTCGCTGAGCAGGTCGTGGCCGTTGAGACGTTGGTCGATGTCCAGCGCCCGGCAGAGCAGGCCGGGTCCTTGGGTTCGGCCTGCGACCTTCCGTACCGGCTCGACCGCCCGCAGCAAGACGGCGGAAGCCACGCCCGCCGGCTGTGTCACGACGTTCAGGCAGTAGTACATCCCGTAGATCAGGTAGACATACGCGTGGCCGGGCGGGCCGAACATGATCTTCGTCCGCTCCGTCAGTCCTCGGGCCGAATGGGCCGCCCGGTCGTGGGGACCCAGGTAGGCCTCGTCTTCCACGATCCGGCCGATGCGCTCCACCCCGTCGGAGACATGGACCACGTACTTGCCCAGCAACTCCCGGGCCACTGCGATCGTGTCCCGGTCATAGAATGTGCGCGGCAGCTTCAGCATGATCGACTACCACCAACTCCGGTGTCCTGGCGAAGGCGGGACTGTAGCCGGTCCGGGTGTGCCTGTCAAGACAGGGTGAGGATAGCCGGCGCAACAAAAAGGGTCCCCCAATGCGATAGGTCGCGTTGGGGAACCCTCTGGTTTGTACTCCCGTCGTGCGGAAAGGCGCGCTCACGTGCTTTGCGGTCGTACGAGTTGCTCGATTGGATCGATGGTTCGAGCTGGTTCGCCGGAGGTGGTCTGAGCCTCCTTGACTTCCTTCTTGATCCGCTGGATGTGGCCGCGGCCGAGGGCCTTGACCTCGCAACCCAGCTCGAAGTAGCGGCGAATCCTGTCATCGGACAGGATGCCGAAGCAGTCGATCACCGCCAGCGGGGCCCCGGCCCACTTGACGATCTGGTCAGGGTCGAGCTCCAGGTACGGCTCGTGCGGCACGGCCAGAATGATCGCCTCCGCGCCCTGGATCGCCTGGGCCAAGTCTTTCTCCACGGTGGAATGGACCAGCCCTTCCTGGTTGCGGAAGAAGCGCGACCACGAGTGGCCGGGGGCGGGATACGAATCCTGCTGCTCCAGCTCATACCAGTGGTCCACATACGGATCGTGGATGCGCATCTCGGCGCCCATCTCCGTGAGTTTGCGGACGACCATCTCGCTGCCGCTGTAGCGGGTGTCGCCCACATCCTGGCGGTAGCTGGCGCCGCAGATGAGCACCTGAGCGCCCGCGATGTAGCGGCCCATGTTGCGCAGGGCATCACGGGTCAGCTCGGCCACGTGCAGGCCGCGGGTGTCGTTGATGTTGATGGCGGTCGGCGTGATCTTGAAGACTTCATCACCATCCTCGAAGCCGAGGATATGCTTGTAGGCCCAATAGCCCAGACCGCCGTCTTTGGGCAGGCAATAGCCGCCGACGCCCGGACCCGGGAAGATCATATTGCTGTGGGTCGGCCGCATCTTGATGGCCTTGATCACCTTGGTCAGATCGACGCCGTTGCGCTCCGCGAAGAGACTCCACTCGTTCAGGAACGCCAGGATGGTCGCCCGGTAGGAGTTCTCGACGATCTTCGTCGTCTCCGATTCGATGGGACGATCCATGACCGTCAGGGGGAATTTCTCCGTGTTGAGCACCTCGCGGAGGAACTTGACGACGCGCTCGCGGGCCTCAGGGGTACAGCCGGAGCAGACCCGCCAGAAATCACGAATGCTCGAAACGTATTCCCGGCCGGGCATGACCCGCTCGAAGCTGTGGCTCAGCAGCGGGGCGGTCCCGATGCCGCGCTTGGCGAACGCCTTCTTCATGATCGGCCAAGCGACGAATTCCGTTGTGCCGGGGGCGACGGTCGTTTCGATGAGAACCAGGCATTTCGGGTTGATCCGTTCCCCGATGGTGCGCATCGTGGCTTCCAGGGCGGTCATCTCCGCCTCGCCGGTGACCATGTTGCCCAACTGGTGCTTGGTGTAGTCGCATTGCACGTCCACGACCACACAGTCGGCCAGCTTCAGGCAGTCGCTGTTGAAGGTGGCCACGAGCGTTTTCTTCTGATTGACGCAGCGGGCGATCATAGGATCGACCTCGGGATCCTCGGCCTTGACCGGGGATTGGCCCCGGTTGAGCAGGGGGATTTTCCAGTAGCTGCGGGGACTCGGTCGCTGGCAGCCGATGACGAACTTGCTGGGCTTACCCGTCTTTTTATCGACCGTGTCGGCGATGATGGCCGCCATGACGGCACCGACGAAGCCGACGCCCATGACCACCACGATCTCTTTGCCTTCGGCCCGGGCCGCCCCAGTAAGATGCTCCAAGCGCTGGAGTTCCGCGGCAGAATCGGTAGACTTCGGTAGTTCGAACTTCTCACCGGTCGGACTGACAGAATATTCGCTCATGCGATCCACCTCTCAATTATAGGACTATGCCCCCCGCCCCGGTGCGACAACGCGCGCACCAACGCGCCGAACGCGACAAGTGTAGCAGCGAGAAATGCCTAAGCAAGGTTTTTCTCCTGATCAGCAACGTATCCGTCGGCCGGAATCGGCGGCGGCTTTATACTCCGGGCATAAAGTGGTATAATAAGGTGGAATGTTGGAGGAGATTCGTGGGTAAGGCCGTTCGACCGATCCTGTTGATCGCGCTGGCTCTGTATATAGGACCCCAAATGCGCGGCATCGCCTTGGGCAACTCTGCCAGCGCCGGGTCATCGCCTGCCTTCGAGTATCCGTCGGCCATCCTCGATTTGCACGATGCGGACGGTAGTTGCTGGATGGGCATGGACGCCGCCGGTGTCTTTCCGGCGCGGGTCGTGCCCGAAGACTGGCTGGTGGGGCCGCCACCTTCTCCGGAATCCGCCCTGACGCTGCCGACAGATCACTGGATCGATCTGGCGTTCTCCGGCCGACTCACGACCGGCGACGGCAACGATCTTCTGCTCGTCGAGACCGGTAAGGCCGGCGAGCAGGCCCTGCTGTTTGTCACCGACGGTGCGGACCAGGAGTATCTCCTGACCAAAGTGGTCATTGAGAATTCCTCGAAGCAAGACCTCAGCCGCTTAGGGTTTGATCTCGATGGCCTGGTGCTGCCCTTCCTGCCTCGTGCCATTCGACTCGTTGCCCTGGATATGGGTGGCCAGTCTCCCGGTTTTGACCTAAGTAACGTGCGGGCCCGCGTGTCGCACGAGCGTGGCCCGAACGCCTGTTACCCCAATCCCGTCAACGGTGCGACGGGTGTCAGTCCCTATACGAAGTTGACCTGGACGCCCGGAAACGCTGCCCACGAGCAGGTGGTTTGCGTGGGGGAGGCGGCCACACGGGTCGCGCATCCTCTGCCGCCAGGGGATGTGAATACGTTCGAGCCCATCTCGTTGGGATTGGGCCGGACCTACTACTGGCAGGTCGAGGAGATGGCCCCGGCGGATACGAATCTTGTCCGCGCGGGCGATGGCTGGTCTTTCACCGTGGCGGACCATCTGGTGGTCGATGATTTCGAGGCGTACGATTTGCAGAAGCACTTCCTCTATGAGACGTGGCAGACGCGCGGCTGGGCCGGCGTGTCCATCGAGCAGGGGATCGTTCGAAGCTGCCGGCAGTCCATGTCTTTCCACTATCACTACGACGCCACCTGGTTCTCCGAGACTGCCCGCGTATTCGAAACGCCGCAGGACTGGGCCCACACGCAGGCCGAGATCCTGCAGATCATGATGCGAGGCACCGCCGGCAATGCGGTGAAGGAAGGGCGGATGTACCTCACCCTCGCGGATGGCCACACGGAGCAGACGGTGTCGTACGCGGGCGATCCCAATATCCTCGCCGATCCCCGTTGGAGCGCCTGGAGGATAGCCCTGGCCGAGTTCGACAAGATTGACCTGGCGAACGTCACCAGCATCGCGATTGGGCTGCGTTCCGCGACGGCGAATTCGCAAGACCGTGGCATAGGGACGCTCTATATCGACGATATCACCCTGCGTCCCGCGCTCTGCCTGCAAGACCGCAATCCCGCGGGCGCCGAGGGCCGGCCGCAGGCAGATCTCACGGCCGATTGCACGGTCGATTTCCGGGATTTCCAGCGGTTGGCGCAGGACTGGCTCCACGATCGCAGGCGCGTGATCGCCGTGGCCGCTCCGAAGGAGCCGATTCTGTGGTACGACTTCGAAGGCGATGCCAAGGATCGTGCGGGCACGGCCGAGGGTCAGATTCACGGTCGCTGCAATTTCGTCCCCGGGGTGTACGGCCAGGCGATTGACTTCACGAGCCAAGGCGATAGCGTGACGATCCCGGAGGCGGCGAACGTCTTCTCCCGTGCCCGGGAGGCGATCACGATCGCGTTCTGGCAACGAGGGTATGACTCCACCCACCTGAACGACACCGTGTGCTGCTCGAACTACATCTACGGCCAATCGAATCCGGCTCTCGCGATTCATCTGGGCTGCTGGCGAAATCCGGGCCGATACCGCTGGGATTGTGGTTGGCCCTGGTCGTTCGAGAACCGCGTGGCCGGGCGGCACCGGGATAGGAGCGAGTGGGCCGGCCGTTGGAATCATTGGGCCTTCACGAAGGATCTCCGCGTTGTCTCCGACGGTCGCAAGGGCCGCATGGAAATCTACCTCAATGGCGAGTTGTACGATAGCCGCACAGGCACAGACACACCCATCGCCGGCATCACCTCGTTCGAGATTGGCACCGGCTGGTACGGGCGTTACGACGGTGCGATCGATGACTTTCGAATCTATGACTACGCGCTTTCTCCCGCCGAGGTTGCTCACGTCGCCACCCGTGGCGCCGGCGTCCTCCCCCAAGGTCCTGACTCCCCCGCTGATTTGAATGCCGACGGCGCCGTCAACCTCCGCGACCTCGCCACCTTCGCGACCCAATGGCTCCAAACCAACCTCTGGCCCTGACGAGCCATCGCCCCGTTGCGATCCGCCGCCTGTCATCCTTCGGCTGTGCCTCAGCATGGCCAGTCAGCCCGTAGGGTGCGTATCACGCACCGTCTTTTCATACGATAGCAGGGCTCCATAAGCGAACATGCGACCACCCTGGAGTGCCGTCCGGACATCTTGTGCGTGTGTTTGGCCGGCGGTATTATCTTGTGCGTGTGCGTGATAACAGGATTGCGGCGGATATTGAAAGGAGTGCGATCATGAGACGTTCCAAAGCGGACCGGTTCGGCGCGGCCCTCGGGGTGTTCCTGGTGCTATTGGCGCCGATGTGCCTGGGTTCGGAGCCGTCGCCGGCGGCCGAGGCGAAAGCGCCGGTCCCGGTGGTGGCCCATTTCCATCTGAGCGGCCTGCTGAGAGAGTCGCCGGTCGCCGATCCTTTCGGCCTCATGGCCGGCGAAATGACCTCGCTCAAGGACCTCGTGCGAAGGATGGACAAGGCCGGCAATGATAGCCAAGTCAAGGCCGTGATCCTCACGTTCGACCAGATGGATCTGGGGACCGGACAGGTGGAAGAATTGCGGCGGGCTATCGAGCACCTGAAAGCATCCGGCAAGAAGGTCCATGCCTACGCAGAGGACCTGAGCACGCGCGAGTACAGCCTGCTCTGCGCCAGTGATCGTTTCAGCGTCGCGCCGCAATCGACCGTGTGGTTGACCGGCCTGTACGGCGAGTCGCTCTTTGTGAAGGGCTTGCTCGACAAGATCGGGGTCCAGGCGGATTTCCTGCACATGGGGGACTACAAGTCCGCTGCCGAGATGCTGACGCGAACCAGTCCCAGCAAGCCCGCCCAGGAGAATCTCGATTGGTTGTTCGATAGTCTCTATGGCTCGCTCGTGGACATGATCGCCCAGTCACGCGGCAAGACCGCCGAGCAGGTGCGTGATCTCATCGATCACGGTCCCTACGTCGCAGACGAGGCCCGGAAGAAGGGGCTCATCGATGCGGTCCAGACACGCGAAGAGTTCATCGCGACCGTCGAGAACGATCTCGGTGGCGAGATGCAGGTCGAGAACCGTTACGCTCGAGAGGAAAAGGCCAAGCTCAACCTGGCCAGTCCGTTCGGATTCTTCTCCCTCCTCTCCGAGTTGTTCAAGCCCGCCACGCCGCCGACGGTGCAGAAGGATGCCATCGCCGTCATCTACGTGGAGGGCGCTATTCTGCCCGGCTATCGCCAGCCTACGCTGTTCGGGGCTTATGACGGTGCCTTCAGCGGTGATATCCGCAAGGCCCTTGAATCCGCCTCTCGGGACGATTCGATCAAAGCGGTTGTCCTGCGCGTCGATTCCCCCGGCGGCTCGGCTCAGGCCAGTGACGTCATTCTCAACGCTGCTCGGCGCGTCAAGTCCGAGAAGCCCCTGATCGTCTCGATGGGCAACGTCGCCGCCAGTGGCGGCTATTACGTCTCCTGCAGCGCCGATGCGATCTTCGCCGATGCCGCCACGATCACCGCTTCCATCGGGGTGGTGGGCGGCAAATTGGTGACCACGGACCTCTGGAACAAGCTGGGTGTCAACTGGGTCAGCCACAAGCGCGGCGTCAACGCGGATCTTCTGAGCAGTGCCCGTCCCTTCGACGAGGCCCAACGCAAGGTGATTCAGGACTACATGCAGCAGGTGTATGAAGTCTTCAAAACACACGTAACGAAGGGTCGGGAGGGCAAGCTCCGCAAACCTATCGACGAGCTCGCCGGCGGTCGGGTCTTCACCGGCAAGCAGGCCCTGGATCTGGGTCTGGTAGACCAACTCGGCGGGCTGAATCAGGCCATCGAATATGCCGCTGCCAAAGTCTCGCTCAAGAGCTACGACATCCGTGTCCTCCCGGAGCCCCGGGATTTCCTCAGCCTCTTGATGGGCGATCTCTCCGGCGAGGGCGAGCACCCGACGGATATCCGACTGCCAAGGATGACCAGCCTCCTCGCCGGCCATCCGACGCTGGCCCCGCTGCTCGACCTCCTTCAAAAGACCGAACCGCAGCGTGCCCGGGCCCTGGTCCAAGCCCTCCAGCAAATCGAACTGCTCCGCCGGGAAAGCGTGATCCTGATGATGCCGTTCGACGTGGTACTTCAGTAAGCCCCCGATACTGACAGCGGAA
This sequence comes from uncultured Pirellulales bacterium, assembly GCA_964354535.1. GTDB lineage: Bacteria > Planctomycetota > Phycisphaerae > Sedimentisphaerales > Anaerobacaceae > PLanc-01. The sequence goes on along the minus strand of CAYHAJ010000087.1, from coordinate 14,066 downwards.
CGAACGCGGTGAACGCATGAAATGGCTCAACGAGAAGACCGCAGGCTATGCCTGGATCGTGGTCGCGCTGCTGCTCCCGGTGGCACTGCTCAACTATCTGGATCGCCAGATGCTGGCGGCCATGAAATTCTCCGTCATGGCGGAGATCCCGGATATCGGCTCCGAGGCCAACTGGGGGAAGATCCTCGCGCTGTTCAAGTGGACCTACGCGATTCTTAGCCCCCTGGGTGGGTATCTGGCCGACCGGTTCAGCCGCCGGCACGTGATTGGGGCCAGTTTGATCGTGTGGTCGGCGGTGACGTGGGCCACCGGGCATGTCGCGACCTACGACCAACTGCTCGTCACTCGTGCAGTTATGGGCATCAGCGAAGCTTTCTATATCCCGGCGGCGCTGGCGCTGATCGCGGACTATCATCTTGGTCCCACCCGCTCTCGTGCCGTGGGCTTCCACCAGATGGGTATCTACCTCGGGATCATCATCGGCGGATTCAGCGGTTACGCCGCGGACCATCCTGCACTCGGCTGGCGCTGGATGTTTGACGTCTGTGGGATCGTGGGCATCCTGTACGCCATGCCGCTCTTTTTGCTCCTGCGGAATCCGGCCCGGTCCGCCGGTGCGGCCGATCGTCCGCAAACTTCCCCCGGCGGCGTGCTGCGCGAGCTGCTGGGGAACTTCTCATTCATCCTGCTGGTGCTTTATTTCACGCTTCCCGCCCTGGCCGGGTGGATTGTGCGGGACTGGATGCCCGCGATCCTGCGGGCGGAGTTTGGCATCGGCCAGGGCAAGGCCGGCGTGTCGGCGACGCTCTACTGGGTGGCGGCCAGCGTCTTTGGGGCGCTGCTGGGCGGTTGGCTCGCGGATCGCTGGACGGGGCGGACCCCGCGCGGCCGTATTTACACCAGCGCCATCGGTACGGGGTGTATCGTGGTGGCGATGTTCGGCGTCGGCTATTCCCCTCAGACCGGCTTGTTGGGTTTCGCCATCGCCTTTCTGATCGTCTTCGGCCTTGGCTGGGGGATCTTCGACTGCAATAACATGCCGATCCTGTGTCAGATTGTCCGGCCGCACCTGCGCGCCACCGGCTACGGGCTGATGAATCTCGTCAGCATCAGTTGTGGCGGCCTGGCCGACTGGGGTTTCGGCATCCTGCGCGACCAGCGTGTGCCGCTGTCGGCCATCTTTGGCGTCTTTGCGGCTGTCGGCGTGCTGTCCATTGTCCTGGTCCTGCTCATCAAACCGCGACACACCGACCCCGCGCCGCTTACCCATTGATTTGGACAAACAAATATGAAACCGACCTATTCACTTCACGGTCTTGTGGCCGCCACTCACACGCCGTTCCAACAGGACGGCTCGCTGAATCTTGCCCTCGTCGAGCGGCAGGCCGCCCATCTGCTGCGAAACGGTGTGACCATCGCCTTCATCAGCGGCACGACGGGCGAATGTCAATCACTCTCCCTCGATGAGCGTCTTGGGCTCGCGCAACGATGGCTGGAGGTCGCGCGCGGCACGGCCTTGAAGGTGTCGGTCCACGTCGGCTCAAACTGTCTGGCGGACGCCCGCGTGCTGGCCGCCCAAGCCGAGCGACTGGGAGCGATTTCCATCTCCGCGTTTGCGCCCAGCTACTTCAAACCGCGTAGCCTTGACGTCCTCGTGGCGTGGTGTGCCGAGTTGGCCGGTGCCGCGCCGAACACGCCGTTCTACTACTACGACATCCCGGCCCTCACGCAGGTGGCCCTGCCGATGCCGGAATTTCTGGAACAGGCGCCGGCAAGAATCCCGACGCTCGCGGGGCTGAAGTTCACCAACCCGGATCTGATGGCGTATCAACTCTGTCTGCGTGCCGGGGGCGGCCGGTTCGACGTGGCCTATGGGAGCGATGAATGGCTGCTGGCCGCGCTGGCCCTGGGGGCGCGCGGGGCGGTGGGGAGCACCTACAACTTCGCCGCGCCCGTCTACCACCGGTTGCTGAAGGCGTTCGCGGCGGGTGATCTGGCCGCCGCGCGGGAGGAGCAGTTTCGCGCCGTGCAACTCATCAAGCTCCTGGCCGGTCATGGCTTCATGGGCGCGGCCAAGGGCGTCATGACGCTTCTCGGCGTGGACGTCGGCCCGCCGCGGCTGCCCAATGCCTCGCTTGCATCCGAAGAAGTCCGACAACTGCGCGGCGAACTGGAGGCGATTGGTTTCTTTGACTGGATTCAACCCTGAAGGATGCGGATGGGCTGCGACCTCATCAGACGACTACGAGACCCCTGGTTCTCTGTGCAACCGAGGCACGAGAAGACAGACCGATGGCCATCTCCGTCATGCAAGAGAACGATCTTCGGACAATGAAGGACAGAAGGATGTCTATGAGAATGACCAAGGCCCGACGCACGGCCACCATGCTCTGTTGGTTCCTTTCCTGCTGGGGATATGCATTCCGCGTGCCCGATGAGGTGAAAGCCGGGACGCGCCCCTTGGAGAACCAGGACTACTGGAACCAGTTTCGTGGTCCGCGGGGAGACGGCAAGGCCGTCGCCAGGAATCCGCCCCTTGAGTTCAGCGAAACGAAGAATGTCCGCTGGAAGACGCCCATTCACGACCAGGGGTGGTCCTCGCCCGTCGTGTGGGGCAACCAGATTTGGCTGACGACCGGCCGTGCAGACGGATCGGAGTTGTTCGCCATTTGCGTGGACCTGGAGTGCGGAGACATCGTACACGACCTCAAGGTGTTCGACGTGGCAGACCCGCAGAAGGAAAACCCGAAGCTCAACACCCACGCCTCGCCCACGCCGGTGGTGGAGGAGGGGCGCGTCTATGTTCACTTCGGGGCTTATGGCACCGCCTGCCTGGATACTCACACTGGCAAGACCCTGTGGGAGCGTCGGGATCTCAAGTGCGATCACCGCGTGCGGGCCGGATCTTCGCCGATCGTCGAGGGCGATTCCCTGTTCCTCGTTTTCGACGGGGTCGATACCCAGTATATTGTCGCCCTCGACAAACACACTGGTAGAGATTTATGGCGGCGGAATCGAGAGGTCCAGTCCGATATGGCGGCGATGCTCAAGGCGGAGGGCTTCACCGATGCCGACGTAGAGAAGACCAAAGAGCTCAAGCCGGGTGACAACCGTAAGTCCTACGCCACGCCCACCATCATTGAGTACGAAGGCCGTCGCCAGCTCGTCAGCCCCGGGGCGGAAGCCACCTACTCCTACGATCCGTGCAATGGCCAGGAGCTTTGGCACGTTCGTCATTCGGGCATGGGCTACAATGTGGCGTGCCGTCCGGTATTTACTCACGGTCTGGTCTATTTGACGACCGGGATGTCCCGGCGTCTGCTGGCGGTCCGCCCCTCCGGAACCGGAGACGTCACCGAGACGCACATTGACTGGACCAGCAAGAGGAATGCGCCCGCCATTCCGTCGCCCCTGTTTGTGGATGACCTGTTGTTCCTGGTCAGTGACGAAGGGTTCGCCTCGTGTCTTGAAGCGAAGACCGGACGCGAACTCTGGAGACAGCGGCTGCCCGCCGGAGGCACCTACTGGGCGTCCCCAGTGTATGCTGACGGTAAGATCTACTGCAGCAATGAGAATAAGGGAACAAGCAAGGGGGGGATCATCTCGGTGCTCGCCGCGGCACGAGATTTTCGATTGCTTGCCGAGAACCGGTTCGAGGCCGGCTTCATCGCCTCCCCGGCAATCGCTGGCGATGCCATCCTTCTGCGGTCGCTCACTCATCTCTACTGCGTTGCCCAATTGCCGAAGCCGAAGTGACGGCGTAACCACCGTTCCCAAGCGGAGGCGTTTGTGGTAGGAGTGCAGGAATGGACCAGGGCTATAGGTGTGAGGACAAGGACATCGGGCACTATACATGCCATCGCACGAATGAGCGGATCGTGGTCGATGGGCAGCCCTCGGAGGCGTGCTGGCAGCGGGTGCCAAAGTCGCCGCGGTTTGTCGACATGGTGACCGGCGTGCCGGGATTTCTCGATACGCGCATGGCGGCTCTCTGGGACGACCAAAACCTGTATATCGCTTTCTGGATTGAAGAACCGAATGTCCAGGCGCGATTCACCGAGCGCGATTCGCCCGTGTATTTCGAGAATGATGTCGAGGTCTTCATTGCAGGTCCGGACTGCTACTACGAGTTCCAGATCAACGCACGCGGGACGATCTACGAGGTCTTCTATGTCTGGCAGGAGGCGTACAGGAAAGGCGGGTTCGCCGATCAGCCGGAGTTTGATCTGACCACGCGAGCTGTCGACGTCCTCGGCGGTTTTCAGGACGGGATGCGGTATAAGAAGCATCCACGTGGCAAGCGGTGGGCGTTCATGGATTGGGATTTCCCCGGCCTCCAAGCGGCTGTCCAAGTCGATGGGACGCTGAACGATGAGTCCGATGTGGATCGGGGCTGGACGGTTGAGTTGGCGTTTCCGTGGGAGGGTATGCGGACCCTGGCTCAGGGCCGGGCTATGCCGCCCAAAGATGGCGACATCTGGCGGATGGACTTCTCTCGTTTCGAGGCTCTGCACGCCAACGGCCGCCTGATCGATCCCTCTATCGGCTGGTCCTTCAACAAACACGGCGTCTACGATTCTCATATTCCCGAGTGTTTCACGCATGTACACGTCTCCGGGGAGGCGGTATGACAGCAAACGATGGGAGCCCCAGCCCGAGCGTGACAATACGACCCACGAAGCGTGAGGACTTTGACGAGATCGCCCCTTTGCTCAGGCAGTTATGGCCCACCCACCCGATCGATTGGAAGGCCGCGCGGGACATTTTCGACCGGGGGCTGGCGTCCGACCGAAGGGCGTATCTCTCTGCCTGCCTGGGGGAGAAGATCATTGGCTTCGGCACCCTCATGATCCGGGATTGTCTCTGGCTGCAAGGGGAGGTTGGGTACATCTGTGACTTGGTGGTCGATCAGGAGCACCGGGGTGCGGGGGTCGGAACCGCTCTGGTCGAGAGAGCGGTCGAGATTGCCAGACAGAGAAGGTGCCGGCGTGTGGAGTTGGATTCGGGCTTTCACCGACTGGAGGCGCACCGGTTCTATGAGCGGAGAGGCTTCGAGAAACGCGCATTCCTATTCTCCAGGATCTTGAGCTGAGGGACGGGAGATTTCGGATGCGGGAATTGTCTCTTATTGTGGCGATGATGCTATGGGTCGCTGCCTCGTGTGCGAGGCAGGAACAGACGCGAATCGTGGAGCGTGCCATGGATCAGGAGAAAACGAGCGTCCAGCCCAGCGTGCCTTCCCTGGTGCCACCCAAAGGACTGGATGACGAGTGGAGCCGGTGGCTGCTCGGGGAATGGGAATGCTCGGCCGAATCCGACCTGCCGGGCTTCAAGTGCTGGGTCCAGGGCAAAGGGCGGGTGAAGGCCGAACTTGGCGTGGGTGGCCAGTTCCTGGTTGTGACAAAGCAGGGCGAAGTCGTGCACGTCTCGGACGAGTACCTGCAACACCTGCGCCGGACCCGGCAGAACGCGGAGGAGGAAATCGAGAAGCTGCGCCAGATGAAATTCGCGGAGGTGGACTATCGCACGATCGACCCGCGAACCGGCGGAATCGTTGCCTATCTAGTTTCTGTTGTGGAAGGACGTTTTTTTTCGAGGCATCTCGTCACACCGCCTGTCGGACCGACCGCATGGTGCCATAGTTTGATGGAAACAGCCCGGTAGGGTACTTTTTCGGCGTTTGCCGACACACCGCCCACGTGCCCCCTGCGCTGACTGTTCTGTCGGTAGCCACTTCACCTCATAGACGCGTCCGTAACACCAAGTTGTGGCAGAGCACCGCCAACCCCACGCTGGCCGCATAGTGCGTAAATCCCTTGAAAAGGCAGCAGCCGAGCTTAACCCGACTTCGCGGATTCGCGGGATGAAACCCGTGTGGCGGGGTCAGAAAGGGCCTTTTGGGCCGAAAGTCTTCACTACATGGGTGTCTCCTTTCCGCCAGCGGCGGCGGTGATCCGGGGCGGCGGTTGGGCCGGCAGTTCCAACTTCAGCCGGGCCAACAGCAGTTGCAGGTCCGGCTCCGGCTGGGTGTAGCGCGACAGGATCAAGGTGCGACCGTCACTGGTGGGGATATGGACATCGACCATCTGGATCGCCGCAAACTTCTCCAGGACGTTCCGCGTGGTCAGGCCGGGGGCCAGGGTCCGCAGCCATTGGCCCAGCGTCACGTGCAAGCAGTACGCCAGGAAGCTCACGAAGATATGCGCCTCGATCCGCGTCTGCTCCTGGTGGAAGATCGGCCGGACCGCCAAGTCGCCTTTGAGGTTGCGAAAGGCCTGCTCGACCTCCACCAGTTGGAGATAGTAGTGCCACACCACCGCCGGGTCGGTCTCGGTCAGGTTGCTGCGAAGCAGATACCGACCTTCCCGCCGACGCACCTGTCGCAGCTTGTCCTTTCGCAAGCGGTAGGTGAATGTTGCTCCCGTCGCCGCCACCTCGATCTCCACCAGTCGCCAAGCACTGGGGGCTTGCGGGCGGGCGGCCCCCAGCTTCATCAGCAAGTCCTCCCGCCGCAGCTTCCTGGCCTGTAACTCCTGCAAGCGTTTCCAGAGTCTCTTGAGTTGCCGCCGCCGCATAGCGCGTTCCTTGGCGACTCGATCCGCGCTGCGGGCCAGCACATACAGTTCTCCTTCCCGGGGCAACAGCTTGACCGTCACGCCGGCACGGGCCTGTTGCCAGGGCCTGCCCAACAGGTCTTTCTCCAGCTTGCTCAGCCGGCCCTTGGGCGTGCCGACCAGATATTGCACCGGCGGATCGCTGGCCCGCATCTCGGCCAGGTTCTCTTCGGTGGGAATGCCCCGGTCCATGATCCAGATGCGCCGGGCCTTCCCGTATTGCTTCTCGATCTTCTGGAGGAATGCCTTCAGCGTGGTCTTGTCCGAGGTGTTGCCGGCGAGCACTTCATACGTCAGGGGAAAGCCCTGCGGTGTGACAATCAAGGCGATCACCACCTGCACGCAATCCGGCCGCTTGTCCCGGCTATAGCCGAATTGCCGCTTGTCGTTCTCGCCAAAGGGCGGCGCGCTCTCGAAGTACGTGCTCGTCAGATCGTACAGCAGCACATCGAATTCGACTCCGAACAGATCGCGCCAGCGCTGCCCCAGGTGCGCGAACAGGGCGCTCTTGTGGGCCAGGATCTGATCGTGACAGCCGTAGAGCTTGTGCGGATCGGCCACGGAGAAGTCCACCCCCAGCAGGTCCGCCAACGCACTGCTCTCGAACCACTGCCGGTGCAAGCGCCACTCGCTGCCGGGGGCCAGCAGCCGGTACCCCGTCAAGACCGCCAGGACCTGATCCCAGCGGGTCCCCTTGCGGCTGGGCTTCAAAGGCTCCGCCCAGAATTGATCCAACTGCAACTGGCGCCACAGATATAACGCCAGCCAGCAGGCACCCCATTGTCGTGGCCGGTGCAGCGACAACTCCTTCAGCCGCAACCGCACGACGGGGAGGCCCTCGGCCGTGGTGGCGTCGAGACGTTCCTCCGGGAATAAGGCCATCGTCTGCGGCGGAGCCGTCTCGTCGGGAAAGACCTCGACCGCGCGGGCCCACGCCCGTTCCTGGGCCTCGTTGATCTCGCCCAGGTACAGCACGTGCCGCTGGCTCACGCGGCCGTCGGCCAACCGGCGGGTCTCGACGATGCTCCAGTAGGAGTGCTCCTTGCCGTTCTTTCTACGTTGGATCTGCCGTAAATACATACCGGCAGTCCATTATGCCCACCCCTGCAAGGCCGCCAAGAGGCCGGGTCTTCACTACAACGGGTTACGGGTCGTCCCTCCGCTTTCTCGACCCCGGCAGGAAGGATTTCCGCCTCAAAAAAATCCAAAACCCAGCCGAATCCGCGAAGTCGGGCTAAGCATCGGGGAATCCCCGATGCCGGGCAACCGCAACGTCGTTGGATACCACCGCCCTGTATGTCATTGCGCGCGAAGCGAAGCAACCTCCCGCGCCACGAATTCAGATTGCTGCGTCGCTGCGCTCCTCGCCATGACCTACGTACACCCTCTCAGGGAATCCTCGGGGACAATTAAGCAGGTCCCCGATTCATCCACTTCGTGGAAATGAATAGATTGGGACGAGACGGTAAACGCGGTGCCGGTCAAGGTGGACCAGGGCAAGATCACGGAATATCGCGTGGACATGAAGGTCACTTTCGTGGTCCATGAGAAGTAAGGGGTACTATGCGAGCCAGGGACCTTACCCAATTCTGCGGGACCATCATGGTCTGCCTGGGGCTGCTGGCTGCCTGGGGCGGCTGCCGAGACTCGTCCGCACCGGAGGCCGCAGAGACCCCTGCCAGCGCCATGACCACAGAATCCCAGGTGGCGACGGGCACCGTTCGATATATCGAGCTCGAGGGCGGATTCTATGGGATCGTGACGGACGACGGAAGAAAGCTGGACCCGGTGAACCTGCCCGCCGAATTCCAGAAAGACGGACTGCGGCTCGAAGCCCGGGTGGCGCCGCTGCGGGACCGCGTCTCGATTCACATGTGGGGCACCCCGGTTCGCATTATCGAATTCAAGCGACTGTAGTCCTTGGGAGGATACGCAAATGAAAGCTTATGCCGTTGTGTTCGTGGCCCTGGGAATGGCCGGGAGCCTGCTGGTGGGGGGCTGCTACACCTATCATAATCCCGCGACCGGCGAGGAAGCCCAATATGGGTGCGAAACCCTCACGGCCAAGCTGGACGCCGAGATCCCCGCGGTCTACGCCGCCGCCAAGCGCGCGACGAGCGAGTTCCGTCTGAGAGTGACGCGGGCTGCCCAGGACGGAATCTCGGGCGAGATCCGGGCGATCGATGCGCAGCGCGATACCGTGGAGGTCGAGTTGGGAGCCCTACCCGAAGGGCGGACCGTGCTGAAGATCCGCATCGGCGCCTTTGGGGATAAGAACAAGTCGATCGTGCTCTTCGAGCAGATCGTGGAAAATCTCAGCCAGGCACAACAACTCGCCGCTGCGCCGGCTGTGCAGTGGGGTGATCCGTCCGTCAGGCCGGCGAAGCGTTAGGGCACGACGGCCAAACGCAGAATCAGAAGCACCAGATTTCAAACAAATCTCAAATCCCAAGCACCAATGACCGAAACGCAGGGACCGGCCCCACCCGTTTTGAATCATTCGGGTTCATTCCCCGCGGCTTGCCGCGTAGAAGTCGTAAGCCGATTGTTTCGATACCTCGCAGCTTGCTGCGAGGTAGTTCATTTTGGGATTTTGGATTTGAGATTTGTTTGGGATTTGGAGTTTGGTGCTTGGGATTTCCACTCTCCCCCGGCTCCGGATGCGCCTCTCAGCGGACGGGTTGGCTCACCAGTTGCCGGAGCACCGCCATATCCGCCTCCATGCTGTCGCGCGTCTCGGGGACGCGGAAGGCCACCGCCGGATGGTAAGTCAGGAAGTACTGACGGCCGTTGCGAAGAATGACTGCGCCGTGAATCTGCCGGAGGCTGCGCTGGTCCCGGAGAACCTGCTGCAAGGCGACCCTCCCCAGCAGCACGATGATTTTGGGGTCCACCAGATCGATCTGCTCGTTCAGCCAGGTTTGCTGGCAGATGTTCCGTTCGTTCGTGTGCGGCGTCCGGTTGTTGGGCGGCCGGCACTTGACACACGAAGTGATATAGACCTCCTGGCGGCTCAGGCCGGCGGTTTCCAGCAGCCGGTTCAGAAGCATCCCGGAGGGGCCGACGAAGGGTCGGCCCACCTGATCCTCCTTGGCCCCGGGGGCCTCGCCGAGGAAGAAGATCCGGGCCGGGACCGGACCTTCCCCGGGAACCGCATGGGTCCGGCTCTGATGGAGCGGACATCGCGCGCAAATGCGGATCCCTTCATCCAGATCGTGCGTCCGGCTTTGCCGCTCTTGTTTGGTCATCCGAGGACTCCCTACCGACCAGTCTATCTACCGGCGTTATTCGGTTGCTTTGCACGCCTGAGGCACAGAACCGTCCCGGAACCAGGGACTCTGTCCCCGGACCCCTGAGGTTTTCCGCTTTCTGCCGGCAGCATGGCAGTAGGGTGGTAATCCGCAGACTGGGGCTGCCTATACACGAGCCGATCTGAATGAGGGTGAACCCCCTGTCTCATGACCGGGCCATGACCGACCCGCGGTTTCTCCTTCCTGTCATGCTATTGGCTCAAAGCGATAAACCTCAGGGGTTTGGGGACAGAGTCCCCAATAACGAGCCACACGGTAAGTGCGCACGAACACGATGAGTTGTCTGTAGCCTAACCGGTCGGGTTTCTGAACAGGTGTCTTGTGCAAGAAGGTGGGGGAATTCCCTGATGGCCTCTGCGCCGGGGATAGGTCGTAATATTCTCTTGAGAGAGCAGGTGAACCATGGATAGCATAATGGGCCAGAGCTTCCGATTGCCGAGCGGCTACGCCATGCCGGTCTTGGGGCTGGGCACGTGGCAACTCGTCGGGTCGAGGTGTGAGCGGATCGTGAGCAAGGCCATCGAGCTGGGCTATCGGCACTTCGACACGGCCGAGTTGTACGGCAACGAAAGCGAGATCGGTAGGGCGATTGCCCATGTCGGTCGGGCGAGCCTGTTCCTCACGTCCAAGGTCAGCAGCGAGAATCTCCGCACGAACGACGTGATTCGGGCCTGCGCCCGGTCGCTGGAGCGTCTGGGCACCAGCTACCTGGACCTCTACCTGATCCACTGGCCCAACGACGAGATTCCGATCGCAGAGACCATGTGGCCGATCTACTGGAACTGGAGGGCGAGAGCGGCTTTCGCGTGCGCAGTTATCGCAACGCGGCCCAGACGATCCGTGACCTGGATACGCCCGTCACGTCTCTGATGAAGCAGGATGGAGAGCATCTGCTGAAAGACCTGCCGGGGATCGGCGATAAGCTCGCCGGCTCGATCCTGGAGATCGCCGCCACCGGACGGCTGGGGCTCGCCGAGAGGCTCGAACACGAGACCTGGCCGGGCCAGCTTTTCACGGAGGTGCCGGGAATCGGCGCGGAGTTGGCCCGGCGCATCCACGAGGAGCTTGGAATCAGCACTCTGGAAGAACTGGAGTTGGCCGCACACGATGGAAGGTTGGAGCAGGTCGAGGGAATTGGGCCGGACCGGGCGGAGGGTGTCCGCATCGCCCTTTCGGGCATGCTCAGCCGGTCGTCCAGACGAAAATTGCACGAGGCAGCCGGGCTAAAGGACCAGGAGCGTCCATCGGTCGATCTGCTCCTGGAGATCGATGAGGAATACCGTCACAAAGCCGAGCGGGGCCGGCTTCGCAAGATTGCCCCGAAACGCTTCAATCCCGAAGGGGAGGCGTGGCTGCCGATCCTCAGAACCAAGCGCCAGGGTTGGAGCTTCACCGCACTATTCTCCAATACCGCACTGGCCCACCGGAGAGGCAAGACCCACGATTGGGTTGTCATCTATTACGAGCGAGGGGGCGCGCAACAGCAGGCGACCGTTGTAACAGCGGAACGTGGCAAGCTGACCGGCAAACGGGTAGTCCGGGGTCGGGAACGGGAATGCCGGGAACACTACGACATATAAGCTGCCACGCAGAAGTCTCAAACCCAAAATTCCAATGACCAAAAGCTCAGTGCCGGCATAGGCCCCGTTTCGAATTTGGGATTTCGGTCATTGGTACTTGTTTGGGATTTGGAATTTGGGATTTGGAATTTTCGCGCAGCGGCTACGGGCTGTGGATGATCGCACGATAGGCTTGCCCGACGCCGTCGATGAACATCTGCACGGCCACGGCGGTCAGGACTAATCCCATCAACCGCTCGATGGCGATGAGTGTCCGGCGGCCCAGCAGGCGCGCCAATTGATCCGCCGAGAGCAAAATGATGCCCGAGATCGACCACGCCACCAGCAACGCAATCAACCAGACCAGCCACAGGGTGGGGTCGCGCGCCATGAGCAGCATCAGGGTCGCCATGGCCGCCGGACCGGCGATCAGAGGGATGGCCAGGGGCACGATGAACGGCTCTCCGACATCCGCTTCCTCCCCGAAGACCCCTTTGGGAACCGGGAAGATCATCCGCACGGCAATCAAGAACAGGATGATCCCGCCCGCAACGCCGAGCGAACCCTGCGAGATCTGCAAGGCCGCCAGGATGTACGGGCCGGAGAAGAGAAAGACCACCAGCGCCACCAGCGCGATGAACAACTCCCGGAAGATGATCCGCCTATGCCGTTGCTCGGGCACGCCTTGCAGGATGAACAGGAACGCCGGGATGTTCCCGACGGGATCGATCACCAGAAACAGCAGCAAGGCAGCCGAAAAGATGTCCATATGCATTTATGATTTATAAATTATGATTTATGATTGGCGTTGCGGCCGCTGGCGCGGCAGGAGATCTCCTGGACGGGACTGCCCATCATCGATTCTGATTCATGATTCATAAATCATAATTCATAAATCACGACATATACGCCTTCAGCATATACTCCTGCAGCATGCGCTGGGTGTTGAAGAACGATCCGTTCAGGGCCAGGGCGAAGAGCATGATGCGGAGGTACTGCGGCCGGTCCTGATAGAACATCGGGAGGACGACGTTTTGCAGCTTGTCATAAAGGGCCAGCGCATCCCGGCCCGACGTGTCGGCCTTGCCGGCCGTTCGGACCCGGCGTTTTTCGTTGATGCCCCAGCCGGTCAGGTTCTCGACCCAGCCTTCGATCCACCAGCCGTCGAGAATGCTCAGGGAAGGGACGCCGTTCAAAGCCGCCTTCATGCCACTGGTCCCGGAGGCCTCGTACGGCGGTTGCGGCGTGTTCAGCCACAGATCGACGCCGGGGATCATGACCTTGGCGACATCAATATCGTAGTTGGGCAGGTAGACGATGCGGATTTTCGGCTCCAGTTGCTCCTTGGCCGCGAAGATCTGCTGGATCAGCTTCTTGCCGGACTCATCCTGCGGGTGGGCCTTGCCGCCAAAGACGATCTGGAACGGGCCGGTGTGAGTCGCAATCCTGGTGAGCCGGTTCAAGTCCCGAAAGATCAGGTCGGCCCGCTTATAGGCGGTGGCCCGGCGGCCGAACCCGATCGTGAAGACTTCCGGATCGAGACGCACCTTGTATTCTCGGGCAATCTCCCGAATCAGCCTGATCTTGCACTTGGTGTGGGCTTCCCCCAGCTCTTCCGGCGGCACGCTCAGAGCGTACCGGAGGCTGAAGTTGTCCGCCCGCCAGGCAGGAACGTAACGGTCCAGCAGTTTCTGCACGGGCGGCGCGGTCCAAGTGGTGGCGTGGACGCCATTGGTGATCGCCTCAATGCGATACTCGCTGAACATCTCCTGCGAGACCCTTCCGTGCTGCCGGGAAACGCCATTGACATAATGGCTGAAGTTCAGCGCCAGGTAGGTCATGTTCAGCAGATCGCCTCCGCCGGTCAATTCACCCTGGATGCTCCAAATCCGATGCCGCCCGATGACCTTGTGGACGAGCTTCATGGGGAAGCGGTCGTGGCCGGCCGCCACCGGCGTGTGGGTCGTGAAGACGCATTTGTTTCGCACGCTCTCGATGTGCTCGGGCCTGATCTTCCGACCGCCGGACCGATTGAGCTCCTCATCGAGCAATTGCAGAACGAGGAAGGCAGCATGACCTTCATTCATGTGGAAGCGGTCGATCGGGTCATACCCCAGCATGCGGAGCATCCGTACGCCGCCCACGCCCAGCACGTACTCCTGGCAGAGCCGATACCGGTTGTCGCCGCCATAAAGAGAGCGGCTGAGCTCCCGATCCTGCTGGTCGTTGGCGGGCAGGTCCGTATCCAGGAAAAGCACCGGGACGACAAAGCCTGTGAGGCCGACGACGTCATACTGCCAGGCCCGGACCTGGACCTCTCGTTTCTCGATGAGCACGGTGACTCGCGCGTCGAGCTCCCGCAAGTGCTCGGCGACGTTCCACGCGTCCGGCTTCTCGATCTGTCGGCCGGAGGCATCCAGCTCCTGGTGAAAATAGCCCCGGCGGGTCAGCAGCGTGACGGCCGTCATCGGCAGTTCCATGTCGGCGGCGGTCTGAATCGTATCCCCGGCCAGAATGCCCAATCCTCCACTGTAGGTCGGCATATCGGAGCGCAGGCCGATTTCCATGGAGAAGTAGGCAAT
>CAYHAJ010000086.1:0-33522 GCA_964354535.1 uncultured Pirellulales bacterium | reverse complement strand
TCGAGCTTGTAGATCTTCATGAATTCGTCGGCCTCGGTGGCGGCGGTGCCCGTCATGCCGGCGATCTGATCGTAGAGCTTGAAGAAGTTCTGGAGGGTGATCGTGGCGAGCGTCTGCGTCTCTTCCTTGACCGTGACGCCTTCCTTGGCCTCGACCGCCTGGTGCAGACCATCCGACCACTGGCGCCCGTGCATGAGCCGGCCCGTGAACTCGTCCACGATGATGATCTTGTTGTCCATCGCCACGTAGTCCTTCTCCTTCTCGAAGACCACGTGGGCGCGCAGGCTCTGCTGAATCAGGTGCGACCACTCCATATTCGCACCCGTATAGAACGAGCCGATGCCGGCGATGTCCTGGGCGGCCTTCTCGCCCTCATTCGTCAGCCGGACCTGCTTGTGATCGTACTCGACCTCGTAGTACTGAACGGCTTGGGTCAGCTTCGCATTGGCGGCCTCCAGGTCGGCCTCCGCCGCAGCCAGGATCTTCTGAGCTTTCTCCAGCCGCGCGCTATCCTTCTCCCGTTTAGCCTCGGCGATCTCCGTCGGGGCACTGGCAACCTTGCTCTGCGCCGAATCAATCTGCTTCTTGGTACGATCGTAGGCACTCTGAAGCCCAACCAATTGCCGGGCCACCTGATCCGCCTTCTTGTAGCGACTGACGTCGTCGAACGCCGGACCGGAGATAATCAACGGCGTCCTGGCTTCATCGATCAGAATCGAGTCCACCTCGTCGACGATTCCGTATTCGAGTGGGCCTTGCACCATCTGCTCGAGCGCGGTCTTCATGTTGTCGCGGAGATAGTCGAAGCCGAACTCATTGTTGGTGCCGTAAGTCACGTCGCTCTGGTACTGGCTTTTGCGCTCCTCGCCGGCGGTGTCCATGTCCGCCTGGATCGCGCCGACAGTCATTCCCAGGGCCTTATAGATCGGTCCCATCCACTCGGCGTCGCGCTTGGCCAGATAGTCATTGACGGTCACAATATGGACGTGGCGGCCGGAGAGGTGAACAAGATAGGCGGCCAGCGTCGCCACCAGGGTCTTGCCTTCGCCCGTCGCCATTTCCGCAATCTTGCCCTCGTACAGGACTTGGCCGCCGATAAGCTGCACATCGAAGTGCCGCATGTTGACGTGGCGCCGGGCCGCCTCGCGCACGACGGCGAACGCCTCCGGCAGAATCTCTTCGGGGCTCCGCCCGCCGGCCAGTAGGGCCTTGAACTCGGCGGTCTTGGCCAGGAGTAGCTCGTCGCTGAGCTGCTGAAGCGGCTCCTCGTACGGCGCCGCCTCGCGGGCGGTGACCATATACCCCTTCACCATCCGCTCGTTCCGGGAGCCGAAGATCCTGATGAGAAACTTGGTAACTTTATCGAGAGCCATCCTGTTTGTCTTTCTTCAGTAGCACGGGCTTCCAGCCCGTGTAGCACACGGTCCCGCCCGCTCTGAGCGAAGCGAAGAGGGTGGCCGCGCTATGTTTGTCCTGACTAAAACGCCAGTATGGCAAAACTGCAAACCGATGTCAAGAAAGCGGTTGACGCAAACCCCGCCTCTCCACTATACTATGTTTCACGAAGCACTGCGAAGGAGGACCCAACATGATGGCATCGACCGCCAACAGATTCGGTTTCTCACAAAGACGCAAAGACCGCCAAGGGTGAAGATGTATCGTGAGGTCTTTCTTGGCGTCTTGGCGCGAGCAACAGTATCAGTGTTCATCGGCGTCTATCCGCGGTTTCCGACATGATGGTGGATGGATTCGGCATTGGAGGATTGGAGACGATGAGAACTCTACTATTGACCTTGACCACGTGTCTGTTTGTCCTGCCGGCTCACGCCAGATACAGCGGAGGTAGCGGGACCGCCCAGGACCCATACCAGATCGCTACAGCCGCCGATCTGATCGCCCTCGGCGAGACCGCCACCGATTACGACAAGCACTTCCTCCTGACCGCCGATATCGACCTGGACCCCAACCTCCCCGGCCGCAAGGTCTTCGACAAGGCCGTGATCGCGCCCGGTTGGCAGACTCCGTTCACTGGTGTCTTCGATGGCTGCGGTCATGTCATTGCGCATTTGACGATCATAGGCGGCCGCCAGAACCTGGGGCTATTTGGTCAATCTGGCGCTTACGTCAAGAACCTTGGCGTAGTGGATGTCAACGTAATCGGTTCCGGCAGCTATGTCGGCGGGCTGGTTGGGCACAACGGCGGTAGTGTGACTGACTGCTACACCATGGGTGTGGTCAGCGTTGAAGATGGATTGGGGGTCGGTGGCCTGGTGGGGGCCAACTCTGGTGACGTGACCCACTGCTACAGCACCGCCGTGGTCAGTGGCACAGACGAGGTCGGCGGGCTGGTGGGGAGCAACGACGGTGCTGTGACCCAGTGCTACAGCACTGGCCTGGTCCGTAGCGATACCTCTATCGGCGTCGGCGCGCTCGTGGGCTCCGGCCCAGCCACGCGCGTCACTTCGAGCTTCTGGGACATCCAAACCTCAGGCCAAACCAAGAGTGCGGGTGGCACAGGCAAGACCACGGCCGAGATGCAGACGGCGAGCACGTTCATTGGTGCCGGATGGGACTTTGTGGACGAGACGGCCAACGGCAGCGAGGATATATGGAAGATCGCTGAGGGTTTGGGCTATCCGCGCTTGTCGTGGGAGAAGTACAGCGGCGGGACGGGACAGCCGAACGATCCGTACCAGATCGCCACGGCGGCCGATCTGATCGCTCTCGGCGAGACGCCCGCAGACTACGACAAGCACTTCATCCTGACTGCCGATATCGACCTGGACCCCAGCCTCCCCGGCCGCAAGGTGTTCGACAAGGCCGTCATCGCCCCCGATACGGACCCGGTCCAGAATGACTTTCAGGGGCCTCCCTTCAGCGGTGTTTTCGACGGCGGCAGTCACCGGATCGCGCATCTGAAGATCACGGGTGCCAGCTATCTGGGGCTGTTCGGCCGTCTGGAGTCCAGGACATATGGAAAGACGTGCGTCAAGGATTTGGGGCTGGTCGACGTCAACATCGTGGGTTCGGGCAGCCTCATCGGCACGCTGGCGGTGGAGAACGTGAGCAAAGTTGCCCGGTGCTACAGCACCGGTTCTGTCACCGGCGGCGGTGATGACGTGGGTGGCCTCGTGGCCGGCAATTGGGTGGGCGGATTCCTTACCGCTTGCCATACGACCGCCTCCGTCACAGAGAGTGCAAGGTACGTCGGTGGTCTGGTAGGAAGCAACCAGGGAGCAATAACGGCCTGCCATGCGACGGGTCCTGTCGCGGGCAAGGACTGTGTCGGTGGCTTGGCGGGGTTTAATAGTGGACACGTCACCAAAAGTCATGCGACTGGGGATGTCCGCTGTAGCAGTTGGCGCGTGGGGGGCCTCGTGGGCATCAATTTTGAGTGGGGTGTTCTCAGGGCGTGCTACGCCTCGGGTTCCGTGACTGGCGGAAGCGAAGCCGGCGGTCTCGTGGGATACTTGGGATGGTGTTTCGGAGGGCTCCATGATTGTTACGCCACCGGCTCGGTAAGCGGTAGGGATTTGGTGGGCGGCTTGGTGGGGTACATCTCCTCTGATAGTGCCGCCACGCTCAGACGCTGCTTTGCTGTCGGACTGGTCACAGGGAGTGGCGGCCCTCTCGGCGGGCTCGTGGCAGGTGCCGCCAAAGATGCCACGGACCACTGTTTCTGGGACATCCAGACCTCAGGTCAGATCGGGAGTCAAGGTGGCGCAGGCAAGATCACCGCCGAGATGCAGACGGCCAAGACGTTCCTGGATGCCGGCTGGGACTTTGTGGGCGAGACGAATAACGGCATCGAGGACATCTGGTGGATTCTCGAAGGCAAGGACTATCCGCGTTTGTGGTGGGAGCTGACAGAACCGGCGAGGCCGTAGGGCTGGTGGTCACGAATAGAGCATACATCGGCAAATGGGAAATGTGGAGTAGACGTGGCCTGAAATGAGGAATTTATGAAGAACCTAACTATCTTTGGCCACATATCCGTCTTGCTGTTAGTGGCGTCCGTTCAACGCGCCGTCTCCGCAGCGGAGGTCAGCGGATCGATTGCCGATCAGGTATGGACCCAGGCTGACTCCCCGGTGCGCGTGACCGCCGACCTGTTCGTTGCAAGTCTCACGGTCATGCCTGGTGTCGTTGTAGAGTTCGCCGGCAATTACAGCGTGACCGTCAACGGCATTCTACGGATTGTTGGAACCCAAGAATCTCCAGTTCTCCTGAGGCCGGCAAGAGACAACACCACAGGCTGGCAAGGCATCTCTTTCGAGAATACCAAGCCGGGGAGCGAATTTCAGTGGGTTCGTTTCGAGGGAGCGAAAAACGGTGCCGTACGGCTGGTGCGAAGCAATCCCACCTTCCGCAATTGCACATTTGCCGATAATGGAAGTGACGGTTCCGGCGGGGCCGTTTCTGCTGACCTAGTCGATGGTGACTTGGTCGTCACGGGCTGTCACTTCCTCCGGAACTCTGCGAAGGTCTCCGGCGGGGCCGTTTCTGCCGACTTAGTCAATGGTAACTTGGTCGTCGCGGGCTGTCACTTCCTGCGGAACTCTGCGAAGGTCTCCGGTGGAGCGATTTCGGCGATTCTGAAGGCTGCAACCCTTGTGGTTAGTGACTGCAACTTCACGGAAAATGTGGCAGACCCTGGCCAAAAAGCTCAAAACACCCCCGGCGGAGCCGTCACAGTCCAGGGAAACTCAGACGTCACAAGATCAACCTTCAGTAAGAATCAGGCTCGTGCCTATACTTACTGGGCGGCGTCGGGAGTCTATGCCATGGGCGGGGCGCTGTGTACTCAGAAGGGGCATTGCCAAATCACCGCGTGCGCGTTCTTCGAGAATGCTTGCACCATGACGGCGGAATCTCAAACGCCGGACATCAGTTGGCCTTCCGGGGGCGCTGTGTATCTCGATTCTGGGTCTATGAAGATCCAGAATTGCGTACTGGCGAGAAATACCCTCTCGGCAGTGAGGAGGAAGATTCTCAGAGGAAGCGCCGTCTTCTTGAATGCGGGAGATTGCTTCATTGTGAACTCTACGCTTGTAGGCAACACGGGAGATGCGGCCATCCATAACGCCGGCGGTACCGTGAACGTGTTGAACTCCATCGTATATTGGAATAACGATCATGGCAGGCAAATTTCATCAGACCCTGCAGCAGTAACGATCGCTTACTCGGACATAGAGGGCGGCTCTGTGGGAGAAAACGTAATCGAGTTCAATCCTGCCGTTGACCCGACCTCGAACTACAGAATACTTGCGGGTTCCCCAGCAATTGATGCCGGGTGCCCCGACCCCGAGTACAATGACACCCACTTCCCACCATCCCTCGGCGCGGCAAGGAATGATATGGGTTTTCTGGGCGGACCAAAGGCTTTCCTGTGGCTCGCGGAGGTTGAACCCGCAAAAAACGAGGTACCCGGACTTGAAACTGGAACGTATGTGACGTGGCCGAACAGAACGGGGATCCATCTGGAATGTGCTATCGGCCCCAACGGTCCTTGGCAGCCATATGAAGGTGAAGCCCTGATAATGGGCAACAAGAGGGTCGTCCTCGTTGACGGATTGAGCCCATGGAAGTTCTTCCGTCTTGTCCAAGACTAATCTACAGAGGCAACTTGCTGGGTCGAAGACGTGAGATGGTGAAGAACGAGAGCGTCTGTACTTGTCAAGCGGACGTCGGACTGCCCTATTCTTCGTGGGGCAGCGGCTTATCAACGAGGTCCAAGACGACCGAGTGGAACTCCACATCAAACCACTGCGTGAACAGCGGCGGGCAGGTGGCAGTGGTGGTCCATCCGGACGCATAGGGGGCGTTCGCAACGGAGTGGCAGAAGTAGCACATCGCTTTAGGCGAGGCGCGGGCGGCGGGCGTGGACGTGGCGGCCGTGAAGAAGATGGTGATCGGTGTTGGTGACTGCAAGAATCCGAAGCCCGGTGGCACCGGCCGAATCTACATCGACGACATCCGCCTGACGAAGCGCGTGCCGTAAGGACAGGGTGGATTTTCGAAGGGAAGGACTATCCCAGGCTGTGGTGGGAAGCCCGGAATTGATGATTGATGATTTGTGATTGATGATTCAAACCGAACGCGGATGACGGAAGGCTGGGTTTCTCGCAAAGACGGCAAGCTCCCAGCGCGGCCTTCGGCCGCAACCAAAACGAGTCAGCCACAGATTTCACCGATTAGCACAGATTTCTAAAGAAAGGCTGTAGAGCAAAGGAAGAGAATCGACAACAGCAAGCCTCTTCCCTCCTTCTTGAATCTGCGAAAATCTGCGTAATCTGTGGCTTTTCTAACTCATTTACGGCTTGGGACTTACGGCATGTTCCATTCGAAAGCTTGTCGAAAAGACAAGATGTTGCGGCTTTGCAGTGCAAAGAAGGAAGGGGAGATTAGGTCGGCAAGGTCCTTTTGAGCAAACCCTTGGCGCTCTTGGCGTCCCATTCGACTTCACTCAGGGCAGGCTTGGCGAGAGTTGATGCCCTCACAGCCCGAAGGGCCTGCTCTGAGTGTAGTCGAACAAGCGGTGTTCGGTATTTCAAAGCTGGGCGCGAATCTGGTAGAATGGGCGGGAGAAGTAGTCAGGGCAGAATGGCCGACGATGAATGCGTTGCCGCACAAATCCTGATTGTCAGGAAGCAGAAGGAATCCGGGAATGAAACGATTCTTCACTCTGGAATACTGGCAGGATGATGGTTGGCTTGTCGGGCGGCTGAAGGAGGTCCCCGGGGTCTTCAGTCAGGGCAAGACCCTGGAAGAATTGAAGGAGAACATCGCGGATGCCTACCACATGATGCTGGCGGAGCATGAAGCCGACGAGAAGCGGGAGGGAGCCAAGTGCACTGAGGTAGGGGTCGAGGTTTGAAGTGAGCCGCCCTGATCCAAGACCTCATCCAGAACGGCTGCTACCTGAAGCGCCGCGGCAGCAAGCATGACATCTACGCGAACGCCAGAACCGGCAGACAAGCACCGGTTCCAAGACACGCCGAGATCAAGGATTCCCTCGTCCGATTGATCAAGAGGCAACTCTCGATATAGAACGTCCACGGGCGGGGTGGCATGGCAAGCGGAGCGTGACGAGGCGTGCCTTCTCTGTCATGCTGAACGAAGTGAAGCATCTGGGCAACGAATGGAACCAACGCCTGTCATGGTGCTCGGCCCAGATCCTTCGCTGTCGCTCAGAGCCCGCCCTGAGCGTAGCCGAAGGGATGACAAGACGCGCCCGGCGTGCGACCGAGAATCGGCGTGCCGACGTCATAAGATGTAGTCACACCGCGAGCCGACCATCTCGCCCGGCAGTCTATACCCGGCAGGATTCTCACGTTCGCCGTTTTGACCTTCTATCGGCCTTTCCGCCTTTGTCGCGTTTGCCTTTTCGCATCGCCTTGCGCTCCGTCTTGTGGGTGCGGATATGCGGTTGTGTCTTGCCTCCGCCCAGCGGCTCCACGGGAACGACGTTCAGTCTCCGCGAGGGCACGTCCACGGAGGCAATGTAAACCCGTATCGGGCGGCCCAGGCGGATGGCTTCTCCGGATCGCTCGCCCACGATGCACTGGGCGAGCTTGTTGAATCGCCAGTGATCCGGGCCCAGGTCTTCGAGCTTGATGAGCCCATCGATGCCGTACTTCTCCGATTGCGCGAAGACCCCGAAGCCGGTCAGGCCCGTGACGACACAGGCCAGCTCATCGCCGATATGCTTGCTGAGCATCTGCAGAATCAAGACTTCGGTCAGCTCTTTCTCGGCGTCGTCGGCGCGCTCTTCCGTGAAGGTGATGTGGCTGCCGACCTCGAACAGATCCTGGCCGGCGGCGATTTGCTTGGCCACGTCGACTCGGTCTTCGAGATAGAACTGGAACTGCCGATGAACGAGCAGGTCCGCGTAGCGGCGGATCGGACTGGTGAAATGGCAGTAATGCCGGGAGGCCAGGGCATAGTGCCCGATGTTCGTCGGGGCATACAAGGCCCTCTCCAGACTCCTGAGCACCACGATGTTCACGGCCAGGGCCTGCTCCGTGCCTTTAACGTGATCCAGAACGGCCTGCATCGCATAGCGGTCGGGGCTGCGCGGCATGGCAATCCCCATCGCCTTGAGCAGCCGGGCCATGTTCTTGAGACTCAGAATATCCGGGTCCGGATGGATGCGACGCATGAAGGGCACATTGAGACGGTCCAGGAGTGAGGCCACCGCCTCGTTCGCTTCCACCATGAACATTTCGATGATCGTATGGGGATAGCTGGCATCCGCCGGATGAGCGTCGGTGACCCGGCCCGCTTCGTCGAATACCAACTCCGGCTCGGGTAGATCGAGATGGAGCATTCCCTCCTTCGTCCGCCGGGCCTCGATCCGCCGGGCCAGGGCCTCCATGTTCCGCAGCAGCGCAATCACTGGCTTCGTGGCCCCTTTCGTGTGACCTTTCAGAATCCGGTCCGTCTGCTCGTACGTCAGCCGGGCTGACGAGCGGATGATGCTGTTGGTATAACGCCGGGAGATGACCCTGGCGTCCGCGTCATAGGTCATGTAGGCGCTTTTGGTGAAGCGTCTCTGGTCGGGTTGGAGACTACAAATGCCGTTGCTCAGGACTTCCGGGAGCATCGGGATCGTCTTGCCCGGCAGGTAGACTGTGTTGCCTCGCAGCTTCGCTTCCTTGTCCAGCGGCGAATCCTGCGGGATGAAATGGCTGACATCGGCGATATGAACGCCCAGAACCCAATTGCCTTGCGCATCGGTCTCCAGACTGATCGCGTCGTCGAAATCCTTCGCGTCCGGCGGATCGATCGTGACAATCACTTTGTCTGTGATATCCTCGCGACCGTCTGTCCGCTCGGCAGTGAAGGAGGCCGCTGCCGCCCGCGCCTGCTCCAAACCTTCGGCCTCGAACTCGCCCGGCAGGTGGTACTGGCGGACGATCGCTCGAATCTCCGTCTCGTACTGCCCGGACCGGCCGAGAACTTCGAGGATGACCCCGCGCGCCAGGAATCTCTCACTCGGGTAGGAGAGGATTTCAACAACGACCTTGTCCTTCTCGCGGGCGTTCTTAGCGGTGATGTCTTCGACAACAATCGGCTCGACGAACGATGTCCCGTCAGGCTGAACGAGCCAGGCTTCAGGATGCCGCATCAGCGTGCCGACAAATCGGTTATTCGCCCGCTCCATCACGGTGATGATCTCGCCTGTAAGGCGAACGTCCGGGCCGCGCCGGCCCTTGCGATTGACCTTCGCCACCACAACATCACCCGTCATGGCGTCGCCGGTGCTGTCCGGGGGAATGAACAGATCGCCGTGGGCGTTCGGCTCCAGTGGGACGACGAATCCAAAGCCCTTGGGATTGCGGCGGAAATGCCCGACCACTTGGCCGGCGATGGAGGGCAGCATGATGGCGTTGCCCGCGCCGACGACCACATGTCCGGCTTGGCGCAGCTCGTCGAAGGCTGTCTTAAACGCCGGATAGGCATCCTCATCGACCCCCAGCGCCTTGGCCAACTGCGCCAGCTTCAGCGGCTCGTATTCCTCCCGCTTGAGAAACTTGAGAATCCGGTGTTTGTAGACTTGAGGCATCCGTGCTCTCCCCAAACAAGCAGCACCCGACCGATGTTCCGTTCGATCAGGTGCTGTCCATCACATCATCCCGTGCATGATTGCACGATCATGGGCTCCTCGCCCGCGCGGCAGCCTTATGGTTTCTTCGCCTGCGGTCCGGCGGCTTGCTTGGCCTTCAGGGCATTGAGCTGCTTCGCCAGCCGGGACTTCTTGCGGGCGGCGGTCTTCTTGTGCATCGTGCTCGTCGCACCCGCCTTGTCCAGCTTCTTGGCGGTGGCCCGGAACTGCTCCTCGGCTGCCGCCACATTGCCCTCGTCCAGTACCGTCTCGAAACGCTTGATCTGCGTCTTCACCTGACTCCGGCGCGACCGGTTGAGCGTCTTGCGCCGCGCGTTCTGCCGAACTCTTTTCTTCGCCGACAACGAATGAGCCACTGGGATCTCCTGAATACTCGTCGTTTATCGAAAACTGCTCACAGAGAGATTGGCTACGTTTTCTCCGGGGCCCCGGCGCTCGGATTCGACCCCTCCGAAGCGGCCCGCAACCGATCTACTCTCGTACTGACGTCTTTATACCCGAAATCCAACTGCGCGATTCTCCGGTAGATGTCCAGGGCCAATTCCTGGCGGCCCTGCTCTTCGTATGCGCGGGCCAGATTATACCGCAACTCCTTGGCCAGTGCATCATCTTTTATTTCGTGCGCGTCGATGGCCCGGGTGAAGACGTCGATGGCGTCAGCATACCAACCCTTCAGGAAGAAGCAAGAGCCGATCTTGCTCATCGCGGAGATCTTGCGGCGGGGGTCCCGCTGCGCCTCCTGGAACAAGGGGATGGCTTCGTTGTACCGCTGGTTCTGCATCAGCCGCAGGGCATATTCATACTTGGGGACCAAATCCGTAGGGTAATTCTCCACGCACAGGCGGTAGTGCTCCAGCTCCACCTCGTTGAGCCTGGCGGTCAGTTGAGTCTTCTGGGTCTCGGCCTCGGCAGCTTGCGGCGGAGTCTCAAGCTGCTTTTGCACCTCGCGGAGCTGGCGCTTGATCTGCCGGATGGTCAGCAGTCCGGCACGCTCCTTGAAATTGAAGTTGTGCCGCCCGACATAGGCATCCTCGAGCAACTGGATCGCCTCATTCTCGGCTTGATCCGTTTCCAGGTCCGCCAAAGCATCGGCCAGATTGAAGACGTTCTTCGGCAACTCCGGCTCGCGGGCATACGCCTTGCGGGCGTCCTCGACCGCCGACACGCGGTAATCCTGGGTCTTGATCACGCGGTCTTGGGCGTACAGCTTGGCTTGCGTCTCCTGATCGCGGATAGACTGGCGGAAATCGCCTTCGACCGTGTATCTGCCCTTGGACATCGTCAACTCGGCCGAGAGGTTCTTGTACTCATCCATCAGCTCCTTGGACTCCGGCCGCATCCGGCTGGCGCGCTGGCAGGCGGCCACCGCCTTGTCGTATTGACCCAGAGTCTTGTAGGCATCTTTCAGCAACAGATAGGTTTGCAGAGAGGGCTTTCCGACCGCATTGTTCGTCTGAAAAATCAGGTTGGCGATCCAATGGGCCGTCCGTTTGTAGTCGCCCTCGACCGCGGCCTTGAGCATGGCCTCGGCGTACGACAGGTTATCCGGGTCCTTGACAAAGAGATACTCGGCGTTGAGCATCTGCTCCAGGGGGGTCTTGCCCCGCATCCGCTTGACCCGGTCCATCATGGAGGGCTTCTTGCCACCCTTACCCCGCCGCTGCAAACCCAGCTCGCACAGCGGCAGATGACCCTCTTCGAGTGCATCGGGCGCCCGGATCAGCCCATCCAGGTACATATCGATAGCATAGTCGTATTGTTTTCTTTCGGCGGCGGTCCGTGCCTTGGCGAAGAACGCCCGGGCCTCTGCGACACTTTGCGCGTCCGCCGCCCCCATCGTCGCCGCCTCCGACTTCCTGTCGTCCACGCTCGGACTGGAAGCGTCAGGACCATCTGCCTTGACCTCGATTTTGGGGGCCGGCGTCTGGCTCCGGACGGACGGGCGAGAAGGCGCGGCGAGCTTGGCCCGAAGCCGTTTCATGTCTTTCAGCAGGGTCTTGTCGTGCGGCTTGAGAAGAATGGCCCGCTGACAGGCCGCCGCCGCCCGATTGAACTGCCGGATGGCGGCATAGGAGTCCTTCAGCAGAACATAGAGGTCGACCAAGGGCTTCTTGGCATTGTTGTTGGCCAAGAACATCAGGTCAGCTATCCACCGGGCCGCCTCTCTGTAACCTCCGGCCACCGCGGCCTTTAGCACAGCTTCGCCATAGGCGAGGTGCTCCGGGTCCTTTGCGAGCAGATATTCGGCGTTGAGCATCCGCTCCAGCGAGCCGGCCCCGGTCGAGAGCCGCTGATCTACCTCTTCGGCAGCGGGTTTGGTCCCGCCTCGCTCCGCTCGTTGCAGAGCCAGGACCCGCAACTCGATGTGTCCGCCGGAGACATCGTCCGGCGCGAGTCTAAGGCCTTCCAAGTAGGCGTCGATGGCGCGGTCAAAATCCCCTGCCTCGGCCAATTGACGGGCTTTCTCAAAGTGCGCCCGGGCCTGTGATTGTGCTGGAGCATCCGGTTCAGGCATCATGTCGTTAAGTCGTTATTCTCTCAAATGATGGATCACTTTCATCGTAGTCTTCGGCCCAATCCTGTCAACGAATAAATGCTTGTACGCAGATTGGGGCTATGTTATAAGAACCCCCGGGACCGCCGCATCGCCAGGGAGGCCCGGTCGAGGTCCCGCGGTATGATCCGTTCTGGAGAAAACCTATATGAGGACAGCCCTTGAGCAGTACGATCCGCAGATCTACGAGTTGATACGGCAGGAAGAAGCACGACAGAGCGGCTCCATCCGTCTAATCCCCTCGGAGAACTACGTCTCCCGGGCCGTGATGATGGCCACATCGAGTTGCCTGACAAATAAGTACGCGGAGGGCTACCCTGGCAAGCGATACTATGAAGGCCAACAGGTCACCGACTTGATCGAGAAAGTGGCCCAGGACCGCGCCAAAAAAATCTTCAAGGCCGACCACGCCAACGTCCAGCCGTACTCCGGTTCGGTGGCAAACCTCGCCGCCTACGCCGCTCTCATTGAGCCGCACGACACGATTATGGGAATGTCCCTGGTCCATGGCGGGCATCTCACCCACGGCTGGAAGGTCTCGCTGACCAGCAAGTTCTTCAATTCGGTGTCTTACGAGATCAACACCGGGACGGGTCGGCTCGATTACGACAAGATCCGCGACCTGGCCAAGAAGCATCACCCCAAGGTCATCATCTCGGGGGCCACCGCCTATCCACGGGTCATTGATTTCGAGATCTTCGGCCAGATTGCCAAGGAAGTCGGGGCGTACCACGTCAGTGACATCGCCCATATCGCCGGGCTGGTCGTAGCGGGCATCCACAAGAGCCCCGTCCCGTACGCCGACATTGTTTCGACAACGACCCATAAGACCTTGCGCGGCCCGCGCGGCGGCATGCTGCTCTGCCGGGCGGAGCACGCCGACCGGGTGGATCGGGCGGTCTTCCCCGGCTTACAGGGCGGCCCGCACATGCACACCCTCACCGCGGTCGCCGTGGCCCTGGCCGAGGCGGACACGCCGGAATTTGTGGCCTATGCCAGGCAGATTGTGAAGAACGCTAAGGCCCTGGCGGAAAAATTGCTCGAATACGGGTTCAATCTCGTCTCCGGCGGGACCGATAACCATCTGATGCTCATCGACCTGCGGAACAAGGGCATTCCGGGCAGGAAGCTGGCCAAGGCCCTGGACCGGGCACGGATCGTCACGAACTACAACAGCGTTCCCGGGGACGCCGCGCCGCCGCTCAATCCGAGCGGTTTGCGTCTGGGGACGCCGGCCATCACGACCCGCGGGATGAAAGAGCCGGAAGCCCAGCAGATCGCCGCTTTCATCCACCGCGTCGCGGAGAACATCGACAAGGAGTCCGTGATCGAAGAGGTGGGCAAGGAAGTACTGCTCTTGTGTTCCCGGTTCCCGGTGCCGGAGCACTTCATCATCCCGAACCGCAACGGCAACCGGCAATGAATCGACCTGGAATGCGGACAGTGTGTGGTGTCGTCAGGTTCGTGGTGTGCCCGTAAGGGCATCTCGGGGAAAGCCACGCGGATCAGAATGGAGTATGGGGCGACATAGAGCAGCGGTATGGGATCGGAAAGCTTGACAGCGGCCATTCTCGGCTTGAATGACGACGGCCAACGTCTGCTCAAGGCGGCTGCAACGACCGGCCTTTTTCAGGTCCAAGCGGTGGCCGATCAGGACCTGCAAAAAGCCGAAAAAGCCGCCACAGAGTACCATTGTGAGGCTTATGGGGACTACCGGCAGCTCATCGTGCAAAATCAGCTCCATTGTTTGCTGGTGGCGGCCGAGACCCACACCTGCGAAGACCAACTGAAAGCGGCTTTCAAGAAGAAGTTCCACGTTTTGAAGGTGGCACCATTAGCGCGGACGTTTGGGGAGTCGCACGAATATGTGCGGCTGGCCGAAGCCGAGGGAGTGCAATTCGCGGTAGCCAACCCGGCGCGGTTCCAGGGCAGTTTCCTGGCCGCCCATGAAATGATTGCGCAGGGGCGTCTCGAGCACCCATTCCTCGTGTCGGTTCGTTGCAGCTTCAGCGCCGCTGAGCCACCCGCATGGCAGGCCGATCCCGGTCTAGCCGGCGGAGGCGTGCTCCTGCACGACTGCTACCCGCTTCTGGACCAGCTTCTCTGGAGTTTTCCCCTGCCGGCGCAGGTCTACGCGCTGAAGACCAACCGGGCTCCCGACAAGCAACAGCGGCTCTATCTGACGGAAGACACAGCTCTCGTCTGTATGACGTTCACCGACGCCTTGATGGGTAGTCTCGTCGCGACGCGGGCCGACGACATCGGGCCGCACAAGGTCTCCCTTGAGATCCACGCCAAGGAGGCTCACCTGACGGTCACGCGGGACCAGGTCGAACTCCGGACGCGTGATGGGCACGGCGACCTGACGTGGCGGTATGAGGAGGACGTACAGGTCGCTGTCGAGCGGCTGCTGTCGAGCTTCGCACAAAGCGTCTTGGCTCCGGGCGACCACCCCTTAGCCAGTAGTGGTCAGGAGAATCTTCGTAACATGGCCGTGCTGGAGGCCGCGTATCTATCGGCCAAGACCGGCTTCCCCGAGCAACCGGAGCGTATCCTGCGGCTGGCCGGCAATGCGCCGCGCGCCGGCACCGGTGTTTGACACCAGATGGCATCGAAAGGATTTATGATTTACTATTTACGAGTTCTGATTTATCATTGTGCCGATAGGACGCGTCACATGGGTGGACGTAACGTCGTGGACGATTGCAAATAGTAACTGGTAAACCATCAACGATCCATCTTGGGAGGTACGTCATGAAGAATACAGTGTACGCCGTGGTCATCGCGGTCTGCATCGTCGGGGCGGTAGTCGTGTTCATCTCCAAACGCCACGGCAACAAGGGCATGGAGCAGCTCTCCGACACGGAGATGGTCTGGGTCAAGTGCATGAGGTGCAACCAGAGCTACGACATGGGCCTGAAGCAGTACTACAGAGAGCTGGAGGAGAAGAGCAAGACGAACCCCTCGCCCATGCCGGTGGCTCTGCCCTTGAAGTGCCAGAAGTGCGGACAGGATGGAATTCGCAAGGCGTTCAAGTGCACGAAGTGCGGCGAGGTCTCGTTCGAGAACAGCGTCCCCAATGATTTTCCGGATCGCTGCCCCAAGTGCAAGAATAGCGCCACCGAGGCGTCGCGAAAGGCCCGCCTCGGCCAGCAGTAGTAGCCCGTGCCGCACGCCGCCTCTCGGTCCTGCCAGACCGGTGCGCGGGGTAACCCCAGACGTTTGAGCCGGTCCTTGTGACAAGGGCCGGCTTCTATTTTGCGCCCGCCGACTCCTGGGCTGGCACGTTGAAGCGTTTCTTGCGCTCGTTCAGCAGCGCCAGGACGCGCTGGCGGTATTCCTCTTGTCCCTCCTTCAGCCGCGGCAGAGAGGCGTACCGTCGGGCGATCCGCTCCTGAAGGTAGGCGATTCGACTCTCCGGATTCGGGTGGGTCGAGAAGAACTCGATCGGGCGGAGGGTCTGGAGCTGCTCGAGAATCTGCATGACCTCGATCATCGCATTCGGGTCGTAGCCGGCCTGGGTCATGTAGGTCAGGCCGGCGAGGTCTGCCTCTCTTTCATCTTCCCGGCTGTATTGCAGACTCAGCACCGCGGTGACAAAGCGCGTCCCGCGGGCCAGGTCGGCCGAACCCCCGGCTTGTGCGGCCACCATAATGGCCGTCATGCCGATCTGCTCGCTCATGGCCACCAGCGTATCGCGTGCCACCACGTGCCCGATTTCGTGACTCAGCACCGCCGCCAATTGGGCCTCCGTCTTGAACTCCTTGAGCAGGTCCCGAGTGATATAGACGTAGCCGCCGGGCAGCGCGAGGGCATTGGCGCCTCCTTCCTCTATGGCGGCGAAATGATAGGCCAGGTCAGGCCGCTGGCAGAAGCCAGCGAGCCGTTGGCCGATTTGGTTGATATAGCTTTGGAGACTCTCCTCCGGCAGACGACCACCCAATTCCCTTTCTAACAGCGGGGCATACTTGCGGCCCAGCTCGACGTCTTTCTCCGGCGGGAAGAACATCAATTCTTCATTCCCCGTGATCGGGTTCACGGTACAGCCTGACAGCAGAGCAAACGCCAGCCCGAATGCCAGCATGGACCCTATTGTTCTGTGTGTCACAACAAGTGCTCCTGAAGGTCAACGTATCCTGATTTTCCTTGCAAAGGGTGCGGGGCGTATTATACTCGCCCCTTTGCCAATAGGGTAATGGAAAAGGATGACTCAGCCTGACCAGTGTGACGGTTGCAGCCAGGCGGACGGCTGCAAAGAAGCATACCATCAGCTTGGCTGCGCGGGAGGTCCTTCCGTAACTCTCGCGGTCCTTGTCGCGTTCCTGCTGCCCCTCGTTCTGTTTATCGTATCGCTGGGGGCGTTGGGTTGGTTGCTGGAGGGCCGGGTTGCCGGTCCGTATCGGACACCATTAGCCTTGATTCTGGCTCTATTGGTCACAACCGAGTCGATGCTGGCCGTACGTGCCGTGTCCCGGCTTCGGTCCAGGAAGTAGCTTCAAAATCGAGAGATATGTTCATCTTTACCAACGACAGCCGCTCTTTCGCCGGAGGGGTGCATCCGCCGGAGGGCAAACATCTCACCGAGGACAGGACCATCGAGCCCGGACCTTCAGCGAAAGAGTTCGCAATACTCCTGAGTCAACACATTGGGGCACCGGCCCAGCCGCTCGTCAAGAAGGGGGAGGTCGTGCAGGCCGGACAAAAGATCGGCGATTGCCAGGCGTTCATCGGCGCACCGGTCCACGCGCCCGTGGCAGGCAAGGTTAAGGACATCGCTTTGCAGCCACACGCGGTGATGGGACGCGTCATGGCCGTGATCCTCGAAGCACAGTCCGAGGCCCTGCCGAGCTTGCCCTCCTTCGTACGGCCCCAAGGCTTCGATCCTGCCACCTGCACGTCCGAGCAAATCTGCCAAGCGGTCCGCGCGGCCGGGATTGTCGGTATGGGAGGCGCGGGCTTTCCCACGAGCGTCAAGATTCAGCCGGATACGAAGACCCCGAAAGAGACCTTGATCGTCAATGGCTGTGAGTGCGAGCCGTACATCACGTGCGATTATCGTGTAATGCTCGAATGGACGGATCAGGTCATCACCGGCGTTCAACTCGTCCAGCGAGCTTGCGGGGCCGCGAAGGTCTTCATCGCTATCGAAGACAACAAGCCCAAGGCCATCGAGCGGATGACCGCCTCTTTAGAGAGACTGGGCCTGAGTTCGCGGATCACCGTTGTCCGCGTGAAGACGAGGTACCCGCAAGGTGGCGAGCGGCAGCTCATCCGGGCCGTACTGCAGAAGATCGTGCCCACGGGTGCGATTCCTCCCGCGATCGGCGTGGTCGTCAGCAATGTGGCAACCGTAGCGGCGGTGGCCGACGCCGTGGTCAACGGCCGGCCCCTGACCCACCGCGTTGTGACCGTCACAGGCGAAGGCATCGCGAAGCCGGGCAACTACTATGTCCCCATCGGGACGCCCGTGCAGGCCCTGATCGACCACTGTGGCGGCCTGACGAAAGACAGCGCCCGGGTCGTGCTTGGCGGACCCATGATGGGGATTGCGGCAGCCGACCTGAGCACGCCGATCACCAAGACCGGCGGGGCCGTGACCGTTCTGACGGCCCGGCAGATCGGCACGGGCCAGTCCCAGCGGCAGACGCCGTGCATCCGCTGTGGCCGATGCCTGCAAGCCTGTCCCGAGCGCCTCAGTCCGACGAAGATCGCCCACGCCGTGAAGAACAATCTCATGGACCTGGCGGTGCAATACCACCTCACGGCCTGCATCGAGTGCGGCTGCTGCACCCATGTGTGTCCCGCCAACGTCGATCTGACCGGCTACATCAAGACGGGCAAGATCTATCTCGCCCGCCAGAAGAAGAAAATGCCGGCTTGATCGGCAAGGAATACGGATGATCGGATCGATACCACAAGACCTCAGCATCGCCTTCGCCCCGCACATCCGCAAGGCGCTGTCGACGCAGCGGATTATGCTGGATGTGGTCCTCGGGCTGGTCCCGGCCGTCGTCGCGGCCGGCATTTATTTCCGGCTTCACGGCCTGCTTTTGATTGGCGTCTCCGTAGCTTCGTGTCTGGCGGCCGAGTCAACGTGCAATCTGCTCCGCAAAAGACCGAACTCGCTGTGGGACGTCAGCGCCGTGGTCACGGGGGTGATCCTGGCGCTCTCGCTTCCGCCTGCCCTGCCCCTGTGGACCGCCGTGATCGGCGCGGTCTTCGCTATCGCCATTGGCAAGATGGTCTTCGGCGGCCTGGGCGCCAACATCTTCAATCCCGCGATGGTCGGGCGGGCGTTCCTGACCGCATCCTTCGGCATCCTGATGACCACGTGGACCGTCCCGGCCCGGATCGATCCCGCGCTGCCGACGGTCGCACCGACGAACAACATTATGGACATTCGAACCCAGGCCACGCCTCTGGCCTGGAGCAAGACGGCGATCAAGGACAGCAACGGCGCCCGCATCTACAGTGAGCGTCATCCCCTCCTGCCGGGCCTGCTTGGCGAAAAGGCCGGCTCGCTGGGTGAGACCAGTGCCCTCGCCCTGCTTGTTGGTGGATTGTACTTAGTCTTCCGAAGAATCATCAATGTCCACATTCCACTGGCCGTGCTGATCTCGGCGCTGGTGGTCGCCACCATCACCTATTTCATCGATCCGGATAAGTACATTCAGCCCTTTTATCACCTGACCAGCGGCGCCCTGTTGCTGGGAGCCTTCTTCATCGCCACCGATCCGGTGACTGCCCCGCTGACCGTGCACGGCCAGTGGATTTTCGGCATCCTCATCGGGGGCTTTACGATGCTCGTGCGCATCGTGGGCGAGTATCCCGAGGGCTTCATGTACGCGGTCCTCTTAGCCAACAGCGTGCGGCCGCTGATCGATCGGCTCGTCAAGCCGGTCCCGGTGGGAGGTGTGCCGCATGTCTAAGCTGAAATACTTCGTGCAGCAGAGCTGGCTGCTCCTGGCAAGTTCTTTCTTCTTCGGCTTGCTGATCGCGATGACGAACGCCGCCCTGTCGGAGCGCATCGAACTGAACAAGGCCGCCAAGCTCAACGACCTCACCAAGGCGCTGCTGCCCGGGGCCGAGGTCTTTCAGTCGGTCGAGGCGGACATCGAAGTAGAGTTGCCCGATGGCTCTCGCGAGAAGACCAAGATCTTCGAGGTTTTCGCCGGCGACCGGCAGCGTCTCGGCTGGAGTTTCAACGCCCATGGCTCGGGCTTCGCCGGTCCGGTCGAGCTCGTGATTGCCGTGGACAAGGACTTCGAGAAGATCATGGGTTTCGATGTGCTGGCGAGCAGCGAAACGCCGGGATTCGGCGATCAGATCAAATCCGACTACTACCGCAAACAGTATGCCGGCGCCCCGACCGAGTCGCTCGCGCTCGTCAAGACGGGCGACCCTACCGTCGCCGATGCCCAAATCATCGCGATCACCGGCGCGACCGTCAGCAGTGAAGCCGTCGTGGAGATCGTCAGCCGGTTCGTGACACAGATCAAGAGCCAGGTACAAGAGAAAGGACTGATCGGCAATGTCCGCCCGTAACGGTTTCCTCCCCGGGGCCTACTCGACAGCGTTGACGACCGGCCTGTGGCGTGAGAATCCCACGCTGCGGCTGGTGATCGGGATGTGCCCGGCCCTGGCCGTCACCGCCGCCGTCAAGCCGGCGCTGACGATGGGCCTGAGCGTCATCTTCGTGCTGACGTGCAGCAATCTCGTCGTCAGCCTGATGCGCCATCTTTTCAAGCCGCACCTGCGCATCATTATGTTCACGGTGACCATTGCGACGTTCGTCACGGTTTGCGACCTGTTCCTGAAGGCCTACCTGCCCACCATGAGCGAGATCCTCGGGGCCTACGTCCCGCTGATTATCGTCAATTGCCTCATCATTTTCCGTGCGGAGGCCCGGGCGAGCAAATCCGGCCCGATCGTGAGCATTCTCGATGGAATCGGCATGGGGACGGGCTTCACGCTGGCCCTGTGCCTTCTGGCCGGCATCCGTGAACTCCTCGCGACCGGCCACATCTTCGATATCCAGGTCCTGCCCACGGCCTTCGTGCCGTGGCTGGCCCTGCAGATGCCCGTCGGCGCGTTCGTCACTCTCGGGCTGATGCTCGGTCTGATCAACGTTTTGACGCGGGAGCGGCCGGTCCGGGAGGAAGCCGCCGAGCCGGAACCGGCGGCCGAACCGCAACTGCCGGCCACCACATAGGAAACTGCCAGATGGATAAATTTGTGACATTGCTCATGGGCTTTCTCTCGGTCGTGCTGGTGAACAACTTCGTGTTCACGAAGTTTCTGGGGGCCTGTCCCTATTTGGGCGTCTCCGGCCGGATCGACAAGGCCCTCGGCATGGGCCTGGCCGTCACCTTCGTCACAGCTCTCAGCGGCACGCTGACTTGGATGGTGGACGCTTGGATTCTCACGCCGCTGCACTTGGAGATCACACGCTACATCTGCTATATCGTGATCATCGCCGGCGCCGTCCAACTCGTCGAAATGTACGTCCGCAAATTCTTCCCCTCACTTTATGAAGCCTTCGGCGTCTATCTGCCGCTGATTGCGACGAACTGCGTGATCCTGGGTTTGTGCCTGTTCCTGGACATCTGGGGAACCGACAGCCTGCTGGAGGCCGTCGTCCTCAGCACGGGGACCGGCATCGGCTTTACCGTCGCCATCTGCATTATGGCCGCGATCCGCGAGGAATTGGCGCTGGCCGATGTACCCGAGGCCCTGCGGGGCGTTCCCATCACGCTGATCACCGCCGGCCTGCTGACGCTCGCCTTCATGGGTTTTGCAGGAATGATCAAATGATTGCCTGGCAACTGTCCATATCCTCTATGCTCTATCAGTTGTGGTCGACTGCCTGGCCCGCGGGTGTGACGATGCTGGGCTTGGGTCTGGCGCTGGCGATTGTGCTATTGATCGCCAATGAGAGACTCAAGGTCGAGGTCGATCCGCGCGTTGAGCAGATCGCCGGGCTGCTTCCGCACGCGAGTTGCGGCGGCTGCGGCTTCGCAGGATGCGATCAGTACGCCCGGGCGGTCCTGACCAACCCGCAACTGATCGGCAAATGCGCCCCCGGCGGCGCGGACGTGGCGGCGAAAATCGCTGGCGTGTTGAACGTCCAGATCAGCAACTCCGGTCCCCCCGTGCGACCCATTGTCCGCTGCCGCGCTCATACCGGCGACAGGACCTACTACGCCTCGTACCGAGGCATCGAGAGCTGCACTGCCGCCAATGCGCTGACCAATGCCCAGGCCTGCAGGTTCGGTTGCCTTGGGTTCGGCGATTGCGTGCGGGCGTGCCAGTTCGAGGCGCTGCGAATCGTGGATGGCTTGGCTACCGTCAACTACAAGAAATGCACCGGTTGCGCCGCCTGCTCGAAGGCCTGTCCGCGGAATCTGATCGAGATGGTCCCGTTCCATCACGACCCCATGCTGGCGGTTGCGTGCAGCAGCAAGGAGAACGGCAAGACCACGCGTGCCATGTGCCAGGTCGGCTGCCTCGGCTGTGGTCTGTGCGTCAAACAAAGTGACGCCTTCAAGACCGAGGATAACCTCGCCCGTCTGGACTACACGAAGTACGAACCTTCCGGTCCAAACGAGGCCGCCTGCAATAAGTGCCCCACCGGTGCGATCGTCTACCGCGGCAACTCCGCTCCTGTGCCTCGCCGACCCAACGCTAAGCACGCCACCTCAAACACTGCTTAGTCTGACTGTCTCGTATCTCTATGGACAGCCGCTTGGCCGAGGCGGGCTCGGCCGGCCGACGCAGTGATATTCGAGACCCCGCTCCCGCACGTAGTCGGGCTCATAGAGATTGCGACCGTCAAAGAGGACGGGGTGCTTCAACCGCTTTGTGATCCGCTCGAAATCAGGATTGCGGAATTGTTGCCAATCGGTGAGCACAACCAATCCATCCGCCCCCTCCACCGCTTCATAGGAATCCTGGCAGAAGGTGATCTTGTCTCCCACGACTTTCTGCGCGACGGGCATCGCCTCAGGATCGTAGGCCCTGACGGAGAATCCCGCCTTGAGAAACTCCTGGATACAAAACATGGCAGGCGACTCGCGAACATCATCGGTCCGGGCCTTGAACGCCAATCCCCAGACGGCCAGGAGGGGCGAATGATTATTCGCCCCTACATGGGTCGCATAGTAGTTCACGATGCGCCGGGCAAACCGGCTCTGCTGGCGGAGGTTCGTGTCACGAACGGCCTTGATGATGTCCATCGAGCAGCCGTGAATCTCGCCCGTGTGGATTAGCGCGCGAACATCCTTGGGAAAGCAACTGCCGCCAAAGCCCACGCCAGCGTACAGGAAGGCGTTGCCGATCCGCGCATCACTGCCGATCCCGGCCCGAACGAGCTCGACATCCGCCCCGACCTGCTCGCACAGAACGCTCAACTCGTTCATGAACGAGATCCGGGCAGCCAACATGCAGTTGGCCGCGTATTTCGTCAACTCCGCCGAGGCCGGGTCCATAAAGATAACTCGCTCTTTGCGACGCATGAACGGGGCGTACAGATGCCGCATGATCTCCCGCACCTTCGGATCGACGGCCCCGATGATCACCCGCTCCGGCTTCATGAAGTCGTCGACCGCCGACCCTTCCTTGAGAAACTCCGGATTGCTCACGTAATCAAACGGATGCTTCGTCCGCGCCGCGACGATTTCGCTGACCTTCTGATGCGTGCCGACCGGCACCGTGCTCTTGCCGACGAGAATCCGGTAGCCGTCCATCGCCTCGGCGATATCACCCGCCACTTTCAGAACGGCAGAGATATCGGCGGAACCATCTTCCGCGCTCGGTGTTCCGACCGCGATGAAGAGCACCAGCGCTTCGCGCACGGCCTGCGGCAGCGAGGTCGTGAACTGTAGCCGTCCGCTGCTCCGCGTGCGCTGAACCACCTCGCGTAGACCGGGCTCGTAGATCGGAACTACACCTGCGCTGAGATCCTTGATCTTCTGCGTATCCTTGTCCACGCAGATGACATCCACGCCGGAATCGGCCAGGCAAGTCGCCGTCACCAGCCCCACATACCCTGTGCCAACCACACCGACTTTCATCGAGGTCCATCTCCAATTCAACTACTGATTTCCCGACATTGTAGGGGTAGAAGATGACACAGGCAAGAGGCTGCGCGCCGGGAACGCTATTTCTTATCCTGCCCGGTCGTATCCTGTGTGGGAACGAGATAGGCCTTCGCGCCGCGACTATAGACAAGAGATATCTTCTCGCCCGCCGGAATGAGAATCGCTTCGGCATCTGGAAGGCGTTCAATCAAGGCCAGACCAGCCTCCGGGCCGAGGACGTTCACCGCGGTCGAAAGAGCGTCGGCCGTCGTCGCATCCACGGCGATGATCGTGTCGCTGATTAGCTTGTTCGCGCCTTGGCCGGTGTGGGTGTCGATGATATGACTCTGCTTCTGCCCCTGGACCTTCACGAACCTTCGATAATCGCCGCTGGTGGCAACGCTTTCCTTCGTCAGCGCCAGGATCAGGAGCGGCTTGGACGGACCGAACTCGTCGGGAGCCACGTTCGGGTCCTGCAAGCCAATCCGCCAGGTTTCCTGTCCCTGCGGGGGCCGCCCAAAACAGCGGATGTTGCCCCCAAGATCGACCAAACCGCCGATCGCGCCGCGTTTCCGCATCGCTTCGACAGCCTTATCGACGGCATAGCCTTTGCCGATCCCTCCCAGGTCCACTCGCATGCCTTCCGCCGCGAACCGGACGGTCCTGTTCTTCTCGTCGAGGATCAACTTGTCAGAGCCAACCCTGCGACGGGCCTCCGCCAGGGCCCCTTCCGTGGGCGGCACATTCGTCTTTCCCGCCTGGCGCCACAGGTCCACCAGCGGACCAACCGTCACATCGAAGGCTCCGTCCGAAAGCTGGTAGAAATGGACTGCCTGCCGTAGCACTTCGAACGTCATCTCGCTCACAGGAACCGGGCCCTGGGCGGCGTAGCGGTTGATTTTGCTCAACTCGGAATCTTCACGATAATCGCTCATCAACGACTCGATGCGATTCTGAACATCGAACGCCCCCTCGATACACCGTTTGGCCGTCCAGCGAGACTTCGCGAGCACAACGACGCGGGAAAACGTGCCCATGACGAGGCGGTAGCCGCTGTTCTCCTCGACCACGCCGGTGACCCTCACTCGCATGTACAAGATGCCGACCAGCATCACGGGCACAGCAACGACTATCGCCAGACGGAGGTATTTTCTCATAGGAACTCGAAATTCAGCAGGTGCGATCGTCGGCGCATGGATCGGTATAGCCTGAATCTCTATATCACAAACCGCGGTATCATCCGCTACGCAGCCGCTCCATTGGGCGATTCACCGTCCCGGAATCCTTCAACACGCCAAAGAAAGGATGATCTTGAACGTCAACGCGGGGTTTACTCTGTACGGCCTTGATAACGCCCTTCAGCTTGCCCCGAATCAGAAGACGCACGTGCTCGTTATGTTCCAGGGCCCACAATATCTCATTTGTCCGAGCCCTGAGATCTGTAATTGAGATTTCCATTGGGAATCCTTGCGATCCAATCCAAGCGACCTTCAACAATTCCTGATCGCATGTATAATAGCTCCATGACAGATAAAACGGTAGATATACTCGCCCAGAGAATCGATCAGGAGTTCCTGCCCTTCGTGCGCCGGCCCGCACGGTATATCGGGGGCGAGGTGAACCAGGTGCGCAAGGACTTGAGCCGGTGCGACCTGACGTTCGCGCTATGCTTTCCCGACGTTTACGAGGTCGGCATGTCCAACTTGGGTATCGCTATCCTCTATCACATCCTCAACCAGTTCGACCACATCGCCGCTGAACGCGTGTTTGCCCCCTGGACCGACGCCGAACAAATCCTGCGGCAGAAGCAGATTCCCTTGTTCAGCCTGGAATCGAGGGCGTCGCTGCGGAGCTTCGACGTGATCGGCTTCAGCCTGAGCAACGAGTTGTGCTACACGAACGTGCTGAATATGCTCGATCTGGCGGGGATTCCGGTTCGTCGTAGCGACCGGAACGAAGAGGACCCTCTCATCATTGCCGGCGGCGGGATGGCCAACTGCTGTGAGCCGATGGCGGCCTTCATCGATCTGTTCGTGCTGGGCGAAGGCGAGCAGGCGATCGTTGCGTTGGCCCACCTCCTGTTGTCGGCCAAGCGGGTCGGCAAGGGCAAGACCGAGGTCCTCCGGGAGCTCGCCGGCCGCTTCGACTGGGCCTATGTGCCGCAATTCTATGACTTCGAATACGAGGACACCCGGATTATCTCCTTGCATGCAACCGAGTCCGGTCTGCGGACGCGCTTCGAGAACGCCGTCGTGGAGGATTTCGAGAACGCCCCCGTGCCGACGCGCCCTATCGTGCCGTTTGCCGAGGCGGTCCATGAGCGGGTCAGCATCGAGATCATGCGGGGCTGCCCCGGTCGCTGCCGCTTTTGCCAAGCCAGTTACTGCCGGCGGCCCATCCGGTTCCGCAGCGCGGAGAAAGTTTTCGATCTGGCCAAGGAATCGTATCAGGCAAGCGGCTTCGATACGATCAGCCTGCTGAGCCTTTCGACCGCCGACTATCCGCACCTGGAGGAGCTTGTCGTCCGATTACACGGCTACTTCGAAGACAAGCATGTGGGCTTGTCGATCCCCAGTCTGCGGGTCGATCAACAGTTGAAACTCGTTCCGAAGCTGTTTACCTCCGTGCGCAAGAGCGGCCTGACCATCGCGGTAGAGGCCGCCGGTGAGCGACTCCGACAGATTATCCACAAGCCCCTCAAAGACATCGACCTGTTTGCGACGGTCGAGGAGGCGTACAAGGCCGGCTGGCAAAAGCTCAAGCTATACTTCATGGTCGGTCTGCCCGGCGAGACCCTCGATGACGTGAAAGCGATCGTCGATCTGACCGGTCGGCTGGCCAGAGTGCGCCGGAGTATCGATGGCAAGACCGGCAATATCAATATCACCGTCAGTTGGTTCGTCGCCAAGCCGCATACCCCTCTCGGCTGGCTCGCGCAGAGGCCACGAGAGTACTTTGAGCAGGCGAGACAGCTCATCCTCGACGAAAAGAGACGGCTGAACGCAAGGTTTCTCCAGTTCAAGTTCCACAACATCGACCAGAGCATCCTCGAAGCAGCCATGGGTCGTGGCGACCGCCGTTACGCGGAGATCGTTGAATCCGCTTGGCGCCACGGCGCACGCTTCGACCTCTGGGACGAGTGCTTCGACTACGCGCTCTGGCAAAACGCCTTCGCTCAGCACGGCCTGGATCTGGCAGCGGCGGCCCAGAGGCCCTTCGCCCCCGAGGAAATCCTGCCTTGGGAGCATCTCGGCGGGCCGGCCAAAGCCTACCTGTTGACGCATCACGATGCGGCCGTACAGGCGTGCAACGGAGTTTCCACTCGCAACGTCCGAGAATAACGTGTCCGGAATTTGCGAGCCATGCCACAACTCGAATCGCGAATCTCGATTTTTGTGAAAGTTCCCCCTCCGATTGCCGATAAATAGTCTCACAGGGGCCAAAAGCGTGAGTTTTCCTCGATGAGGCGAACAAGGTAGGAGTAGTGGAGCACGAACGAGGGGCATGACGATGAGAGACTCCAGGCCGATACTGCTGGTAGAAGACGATACCATCGATGCGATGACGGTGCGGCGGGCTTTCCGGGATTTGAAATTGACAAATCCATTGGTCCACACCGTCAATGGAGAGGAGGCATTGACCCGTCTCCACGACGAGACAAGCGACACGCCGTGCCTGATCCTGCTCGATCTCAACATGCCCAAAATGAATGGGGTCGAATTCCTGGGGATCGCGAAGACGGACCCGGCGTTGAAGAAGATCCCGGTCGTTGTGCTCACCACTTCCAGCGAAGAACGGGACGTAGTGGAGAGCTTCCGGCTGAGCGTGGCCGGTTATATTATCAAACCCGTGGACTACCGCAGCTTCGTGGATGCCATGCGGACGATTGACATGTACTGGACCCTGAGCGAGCTCCCGGTCGAAGAAGCGGAGGATACCGATGCACTGTGCGAAACCACTGCTGCTGGTGGAAGATAACCCGGACGATGCGATGATCCTCCAGCGGGCCTTGGCGCAGTTGGGCCTGGGCGAGAAGATGGTCCACACCCCCAGCGCCGAGCTGGCGCTGATCCACCTGCAGTCCGGGCTGAAGGAGAAACCGGCCCTGATTCTGCTCGATCTCAACATGCCCGGCATGGGCGGCATTGAGTTCCTGCAGGCCATCAAGAGCGATCCCCGGCTGGCTACGATCCCGGTCGTCGTGCTGACGACCTCGAAGGAGCGGCACGACATCCTACAGAGCTTCGATCTCCATGCGGCCGGCTACATTGTCAAACCGTTTGACTACGAAGCGGCCGTAAAGACTCTCAAGGTTGTTGAGGACTACTGGTCGCTGAGCTATCTTCCCGTCAGTCACACCTGATTCCACCCTGTCCGCCCGTACGGTCCCAGCGACAGAAAAAGGAGCGCCCAAGCTCGAGCCGGCGCGCGCGCACCGCCTCATAGACCTCTCCACGCCATCCCGGCGCGAGTTCCGATTGCCACGGCGATTTTTTCTTTTGACAATCCGCGCCGAGCCTCGTATAAAGCTGGGTTTACATCCCACCGGTCGGGAGTGCTCCGGTAGAACCGTGCGCCGGACGTTCCTGATCCCCGAGGATGGCGGGAGGGAAGGGTCCTCCCTCGCGGCGAATCGCGAGAGAGCCCGAATGTACCAGGAAGCATGTACGAACAGATTTGTCACAAAAGGAGAACTCTATGGCACAAGACAAAGCGATCAGCTCTCTCATGACGGAGACGCGCACGTTTCCGCCACCGCAGCGCATCCAAAAGGAAGCCTATGTCTCCAGCATGGCGCAATACAAGAAGATGTGGGACCAATCGATCAACGATCCGGACAAGTTCTGGCTGGAACAGGCGCAGTCGTTGACCTGGTTCAAGAAACCCACGGAGAGCCTTCGCTATACCTGGGACGTGGCCAATCGCAAGATCGAGCATACCTGGTTCGCCGACGGCCAGCTTAACGTCTCCGTCAACTGCCTCGACCGGCACCTCGGCACCCCAACCGCCAAGAAGACGGCCCTGATCTGGCAAGGCGAGGCCGATGAGGCGGTCCGGAACTACACGTACGAGCAACTGCACCAGGAAGTCTGCAAGTTCGCGAACGTGCTCAAGGGCAAGGGCATCCGGAAAGGCGACCGCGTCGCGATCTACATGCCCATGATCCCCGAGCTGCCGATTGTCATGCTCGCCTGCACCCGCATCGGGGCGATCCATTCCATCGTCTTCGGCGGCTTCAGCGCCGAGGCGCTCGAGGGACGCATCAACGACTCCGAGTGCAAGATGCTGGTCACGGCCAATGTCTCGCTGCGCGCCGGCAAGCACATTCCCCTCAAGGCAATCGCCGATGAGGCGTTGAAGAAGACCCCGTCGGTGGAGCATGTGATCAATGTGAAAGTCACCGACGATCCGTGCGCCATGCAGACGGGCCGCGATACTTGGTATCACGACGAGATGGCCAAGGCCAGTGACAAGTGCGAGCCCGAGAAGATGAAGGCGGAGGACCCGCTGTTCATCCTCTACACGTCAGGCTCGACCGGCAAGCCGAAGGGCGTGGTGCACACGACCGCCGGCTATCTGCTGCACGTGGCGATCAGCCACAAGTACATCTTTGACGTTCACGACAAAGACGTCTACTGGTGCACGGCCGACATCGGCTGGGTCACCGGCCACAGCTATATCGTTTACGGTCCGCTGGCCAACGGGGCCACGTCCCTGATGTTCGAGGGCGTGCCCACGTACCCGGACGCCGGGCGGTTCTGGCAGGTCTGCGACAAGTTCGGCGTGACCGTCTTCTACACGGCCCCCACCGCCATCCGCTCCCTCATGCGTCTGGGCAAT
Organism: uncultured Pirellulales bacterium; assembly: GCA_964354535.1. GTDB lineage: Bacteria > Planctomycetota > Phycisphaerae > Sedimentisphaerales > Anaerobacaceae > PLanc-01. The sequence goes on along the minus strand of CAYHAJ010000086.1, from coordinate 4,421 downwards.
GAGTGGCCTGCCAAGTACAAGCTGGACACGTTACGGGTCCTGGGCTCCGTCGGCGAGCCGATCAACCCGGAGGCCTGGATCTGGTACTACAAGAACATCGGCCACGAGCGGTGCCCGATCGTCGATACCTGGTGGCAGACGGAGACGGGCGGTATCCTGATCACGCCGCTGCCGGGCTGCCATACCCTCAAGCCGGGCAGCGCCTGCAAGCCCTTCCCCGGCGTCGATCCCATCATCCTGCGGGACGACAGCTCCACGTGCGATGTCAACGAGGGCGGCAAGCTCTGCATCCGCCGGCCCTGGCCGGGCATGATGCGGACGATGTGGGGCGACCACGACCGCTTCATCGACACGTACTTCACGATGTTCCCCAATCTGTACTTCACCGGCGACGGCTGCCGCGTCGATCCGGATGGCGATTACTGGCTCATGGGTCGCATCGACGACGTGGTCAACGTCTCCGGTCACCGGATCGGCACGGCCGAGGTCGAGAGCGCTCTCGTCAGCCACGCCAAGGTGGCCGAGGCCGCGGTCACGCCCATGCCCCACGAAATCAAGGGGCAGGGCCTGTACGCCTTCGTCACGCTCAAGGAAGGCATTCACGAGAGCGACGATCTGAAGAAAGAACTGGCCCAGCACGTGCGTAAGGAGATCGGTCCGATCGCCGTGCCGGAAGTGATCCAGTTCGCGCCTGCCCTGCCGAAGACACGCTCCGGCAAGATCATGCGGCGCATTCTGCGCAAGATCGCCGAAAACAGCACCGACAATCTCGGCGATATCACCACCCTTGCCGATCCGAGCGTGGTGGAAGCCTTGGTCAAAGGACGCGGCAGATAGCGGGTTTCTCCAGTCGTCATCTGGCGTACCGAAGGCATGAGAGATTGTGCCTTCGGTACGCGTATTGGAAAAGGATTCCCTATGGCCACTCAAACCGATACGCTCCCAGCTCCGGTGGCGAACCGCGGCCGGATCGTTACCTTTGCCGGACTCGGCATCAACCTCGCGCTGGGCATCCTCTACGCCTGGAGTCTCACCAAGGGCGCCATCGAGAAGGATTTCGGCTGGAAGGGTGCCCAGCTCAATGACCCCTATGCCTTGTGCTGCCTGGTCTTCGCCTTTGCGATGATCTTGGCCGGGCGGTGCCAGGACCGGTTCGGCCCTCGTCTCACCGCGTCCATCGGCGGATTGCTGGTGGGAATGGGATTCTTGCTGTGTTCGACGACGAGCAACTACGCCACCTGGCTCCTCGGCTTCGGCGTGCTGGCCGGCATGGGCATCGGCTTCGGTTACTCCTCGGCCACCCCACCCGCGCTCAAGTGGTTTCCGCCCGCCAAGACGGGCCTCATCGCCGGACTGGTCGTCGCAGGCTTTGGCCTGGCGCCGGTGTATCTGGCGCCGACCTCACAATATCTGCTGGGACACTTCGGCGTCCAGAAGACCATGCTCATCCTGGGTATTGCTTTCACGGCCATCGTGTGCGGCCTCGCCCAATTGTTGGTCAATCCCCCCGCGGGTTTTGTGGCCGGTGCCAGGCCGGCCGGCGGAAACGCTCCGGCCAAACCTGCAGCCGCCCATGTCACCCCGAGCCAGATCCTGCGGTCGCCGTTGTTTTACCTGCTCTGGGTGATCTACTTCATCGGTGCGGGCGCTGGCCTGATGGTTATCGGCAGTATCAGCGGCATGGCCAAGAAGAGCATGGGTGAACTCGCCTTCGTGGCCGTGGCGGTCATGGCCATCGGCAATGCCGGCGGACGTATCCTCGCCGGAACGCTCTCCGACAAGATCGGCCGACGCTGGACGCTGTGCCTGGTCCTGACCGTCCAGGCGCTGCTGATGTTGGTGGCCATTCCGGTCACGGCCTCGAAAGACATGGCGGCCGTGATCATCGTGGTTTTGGCCGCGTTCATTGGCGCCAACTACGGCGCCAACCTGGCGCTGTTCCCCTCCTACACCAAGGACCTGTGGGGCCTGAAGACTTTCGGCATGAACTACGGCGTCCTCTTCACCGCCTGGGGCGTGGGGGGCTTTGTCCTACCCCGGGTGCAGCAGATGCTTTACGAGGCGAGCAAGAATGCGGATGGCACGGGAGGCAGTTACATGTCCTCGTTCATCGTGGCGAGCGTGCTCCTGCTCGCCGGCACGGCGCTGACGTTCCTGATCAAGCCGCCGCAGCCCAAGCTCGCAGCCGCCCCGGCGTAACGGGCACCCCTGCAAGAACACCAAGAAGGTGAGAAGGTGAGAAGGTGAGAAGGAAACTCTTACCCTCTCACTTTCTTTGTCACCTTCTTTCCGGCACTCTTCCGTTCATCGACTCCTGCGCAGGGAGACACAACCGCAGATCGTCAATCGGGAGCAGCGAGTTCACAGCCCATGGATCGGGAAGATCTTGGCCTTGAGGGTCTCGAGAGTGGCTTCGAGGGCCGGCAGGACCATCTGACGCTGCTGATTCGTGACCGGCAGCTCGCGGTCGCGCAGGCCGCCCAGCCAGTCGGTGCTCTGGAGCATGACCCCGCCCATGGCTGCCTGGTGGCCGAGATCCGTCTCCTGCCCCGAGAGAACAGCCCAAGCCAGCGCCCAGGCACGGACGGTGTTCTCGACGTGGTATCCGCCGCCGCCCGTCGCCAGGATCGGCTTGTGGAACCGCAGGAGATGGTGGATGATCTGAACATAGGTATTGTTGGTCAGGTGCAGATGGGCGAGAGGGTCGCCCGCCAGCGTATCGGCACCCAACTCAAGAACGATCACGTCCGGATTGAAGGCCCCGATCAGGGGTGGCACGATCTCTTCGAAGGCGTGTAGATACGCCCGGTCAAACGTGCCCACCGGCAGCGGCAGGTTCACGCAGTAACCCCGCCCCACTTCCTCGCCGATCTCGTCCTCAAAGCCGGTCCCCGGAAACAGCGTCTTGGGATTCTCGTGGAGCGAGATCGTCATCACATCGGACCGGTGGTAGAAGGCGTGCGCCACTCCATCGCCGTTGTGGACATCCACATCGAGATACAGAACACGTTTGCCCGCCTCCGCCAGGACCAGGCAGGCGAGAGCGTTATCGTTGATGTAACAGAAGCCGGCCGCTCTCTCCGGAAAGGCGTGGTGATATCCGCCGGAAGGGTTGAAGGCGATATCGGCCTTGCCGGCGAGAATCAACTCGGCCCCGACGAGCGTGCCCCCGACGGCCAGCGCGGCGTAGTCGTACATCCCCTTGAAGATCGGGCAATCCTCCGTCCCGATCCCCATCCCCAAAGCCTCCACGTCCCACTTGCCCTTCTGGGCGTTCTGCAGGGCGTGGAGGTAGCGGGCCGTGTGGAATTTCTTCAGCACGGTCCGAGGGGCCGGCACGGGGGCCGCTTCGCTAATTCCCTCGCCGGAGAGCAGGCCCATCGTGTACAGGACCTGCCGCGTACGGCCCGCCCGCTCCGTCTTGAACGGGCTGTCTTCCGGATACCGGTACTGCTCGATCTCCTGCGAATGAATAAAAACAGCTTTTCGCGCGGCCAATGTTGCCCCTATTCTTCCTCTTTGATCAAGTCATACGAGACGTTATAGACATCGCCGTCGAATTCCAGGCTCACCCGATAACCGGAGTTTTGGAAGACGGCGAGCATGGGCCGATTGTCCGGCAGCACCTTGGCATAGAAGCGTTTCACACCCCGCTGTTTGGCGACATCCGTGATGTAGTCCAGCAGGAACGTGCCCATGCCCTTCGCCTGCCACTCGTCCTGGACGAGGAAGGCCACTTCGGCCGCCTGCGTCTTCGGGTCCAGGTAGTACTGGGCGATGGCGACGATCTCCTCGCCGCCCACGCCGGGCACCACGCCCACGATGGCCAGATCGTGCCGGTAGTCAATGTTCGTAAGCTGCTGCACGTCCTTGTGCGGGAAGGCCACCGTCCGCGTCATGTAACGGGTCCGTACCGACTGTTCGCTCAACGAATACAGCATCTCCGACAGCGCCGGTTCATCCGTCGGCTTGATCGGGCGGAAAAAGATCTGGGTGCCGTCCCGCAGCGTGGCGTAGTGCTCCAGTTCCTCGGGGTAATCAATCTGCTCTGACGTCAACTCGATCTGGTCCTGGTAGATGTAGTTGCGCGCCTTGGCCGCCTGGATGAGGCCCTTGCGGAACTTCGGATGCGCGATATTAATCAGGTCGAGCACGCGCTCGCGGATGCTCTTGCCGTGCAGGTAGGCAATGCCATACTCCGTGACGACGTAATGGACATCGCCGCGCGTGGTCACGACGCCCGCGCCTTCGGTCAGGTGCGGCACGATGCGGGACACCTGCCCCTCCCGCGCCGTCGAGGGCATGGCGATGATCGCCTTGCCTCCCCGGCTCCGGGCGGCGCCGCGAACGAAGTCCACCTGGCCGCCGATGCCACTGTAGAACTTGTAACCGAGCGAGTCGGCGCACACCTGGCCGGTCAG
>CAYHAJ010000085.1:0-19325 GCA_964354535.1 uncultured Pirellulales bacterium | reverse complement strand
CCTTTCCACGCACAGAGAGCCGCTGAGTCGGACGCGTCGGTCCGTCTGTGAGTAAGATCACACGTGCCCGGAACCAGAAGAGACCGGGCACAAGCGGATGGGGCCGGAATCAAGAAGGCGAAGCCCTGCATCGGACTCCTTCCGTAGAAATGGGACCCCCAAACGCGACGCATCGCGTTTGGGAACCCAATCCGCCCATGGGCTGTCTTCCAAAGGGATTCGGCCCATGAGCCGCCTCCGGAAACCTCACACACAGGCCAGAGGCCCGAGACATGCGAAACGCGGGAGCCGCCCAAACGTTACCCCACTCCTCTGAACCGCCTCTTTTCTTCTGGGTCTTTTCCACGCCCTCTTGCTCCTGTGGGCGAAGTACGGAAGAACCGGATGAACCCCTTTTCGCTTGCGTCCTTCGCCCTCCTTCGCGATACTGGATGAAACTGCGAAACAGTGGTTGGCGGCAGGAGCCTGAACGGCAGATGATAAATGAGGCAAAGAAGAGCTATAATAGGTGGCTGTCCCCGTTATTCGAGCCTGATGGAGAAACCAGATGGCAAAGAACTGGTTGCACATTTCGTCCAGTCTTCGATCGAGTGCTCAGTGTCTTCGCAACTATTGACAGTGTTGCCTTTCAAGTCGTGCATTGCAGAGGAAGGAGATGGGCCTGACGGGGCAATTGAGCAGTTTCAGTTGCTCTATGACAGAATCACGCGGAGAGGGGACCTTCCAGTCGAGACGCGCGGCCAGGCCTCGGATTGAGGCGGAGTGAAGGGAAGAACACAGCCCGTCACCAGGTAGTCAAATTCGGAGTACGAAGCATGAACGTGGAGATACGAGCCATAGAGTTGACGGGGCGGCAGCTGGAGGCATTGCCGAGTGATGAGCGGGTATTCTTCATCCAAATGGCTCACTTAGTGAACACAATCATGATTCTCCAGAAATGGCTCATTTTCTGCCAACTCCGCGTGCCATCTCAGAAGATCGAGAGCGAGGCGGCAACTACCCAGCAGATGCTTGTGACGAGGCATCTGTCCGGCGTGCTCTATGAGGGTTGGCGCGTTGTCCAAGAGTCCTACTTCAAGGCATCGCTTTCCAAGAAGTACGATGCCAAGCTAACCGACGACGGGAAGAAGTGCCTCATCGTCCTGAAGAAGTACTTCGGCCGCCCAAACAGAATACAGAAAGTCCGAAATAAATGCGCATTTCACTTCGACAAGGATACAGTGATGGCGGAGTTGGGCCACATGGAGCAGGATAAACCGTTCCATCTCTACTTGTCCGAGCTTCAGGGCAACTCCCTCTACTATCTATCGGAGGAACTTGTTGGTCTCGCTCTGCTCCGTAGTGTGCAGGGCGAGACGCCTGAAAGGGGGATAGTCGAGGTCCTCCGGCAATTGTTCGACGAACTCATCCGCATCTGCAAGGCGTTCGCCGGGTTCATTGGCGCGTGCCTAGTTCTCGTTGTGCGGGAGAATCTGCCCTCTATCGAATGGGACCATTTGACCCCGATCAGTGTGTCAGATGCCCCACCATTGGATGAAGTACGCATTCCGTTCTTCGTTTCGAAACCAAACGTCCCCGCAGAGAGAGTGAGGAAACCGGGGCGTTCTCGGATTCCCTGAGTGGGAGGACCGGGGTCGGGAGGACCGGGGTCGGGGAGGACCGGGGTCGCGTCTTAAATATTCATTATTCGTTCGGAAGTGACCAGACAATAAGAGTGTCTTTCTGGGAATTAGGGACGCACCCCCAGTCTTCCCATGGTTTCCAAGACCGTCGGCGAGGTCAAGGCTCGATGGGCGGACGATTCGCAGAGCATCGGCAAGGCGCCGGCGGTCCAACGGCGCGCCAAGCACCGGTGGTCAGGGGAGGCAGACCTGGTCGGCCTTGAGGTCCGTGATGAATCCGTGGCCCGCCGCATGCGTGATCATCAAGTCGGGCTTGGCCTCGACCGCCGCCCGCTGGGGCGTCACGCCGCAGGCCCAAAAGACCGGCGTGACTCCCTTGGGAATGGCCTGCACGGCCGCGCCGTAGATCGGATTTCTCAGGTCGGCGCCGATCTCTTCGGGAGCGCCGATGTGGATGGGGGCGCCGTGGTTGAACGGAAACCGGCTGGTGAGTTGGGTGGCGATCACGGCCTGGGCGGCGGTCATCCAGCGCATCGTCACGACGAGCGGGCCGCGAAAGACCCCCGCCGGAATCGTCGGGATGTCGGTGGTGAGCACCCAGACCTCTTTGCTCGGCGGCACGCCCGCGCGCTCGAGGGCGTGGTCGAACGTGAGGCTCGAGCCGATGAGGAAGGCCACGCTGTCGTCCCGCCAGAGGGGGCGGATGTCCGTGAGGTCGTCACCGCGGACGCCTTGGCGATAGACGGCGTAGCGGGGCAGATCGGTCCGCACGTCGGCTCCGGGCGCACAGCGGGCCGGCTCGGGGTTCCCGGGGTCGGTGACCTCCAGGAGCGGGCAGGGTTTGGGATTGCGGACGCAATAGAGCAGGAAGTCGTAGGCGAGCGACTGGGGCAGCACGACCAGGTTGCATTGCACGTAGCCGGGGACTTTGCCGACCGTCGGCCCCTTCCACTGGCCGCGACGCATGGTCATGCGGGCCTCACGCGCCTCGTCGATCGAGCCGGACGTTGACGTGACGGCGGGGAAAACGCCCACGGGAAGGATGCTCAGACCTGCAGTCCGGCCGAGGAATGCACGCCGCGAGGCGTTGATCGCCTGTGGTGTTGTCATGACAAGAGTATGCCGGAAGCGAGAAGGAAAGGCAAAGGGAAAAGTCAGCAGCGCGGAAGTAGACGGCGTCAGGTATCGGGGGACACCATACTCAATTGGGGCTCATCCGGTTTTAGCGTACTTCTTGATCTAAACTACTGCGGCACCGAGAGTAGAATCGCTGCAAGTCCCCAACGAGACGGGACAACGCCCCTATCGGCAGGCAGCACACGGTGGCGGCCGCAGTCGTTCGGGTCGGCAGGTCCTCCGGTACGACCCGAAGAAAAAACAAGAGGAAGAGGCGGTTCAGGGGAGTGACGTAGGGTGATTACTCATTCTCTGGGATCAGCCTTCTGCGGGCCCCGCACGCGCTCGCAGGCGACGTTCTTTCGTGACCGGAAAGATGAACAGACCGGTCACAGGCGGAAGGCGGACTCGTTCTATGCCGGCTTCACCGTTTGGAACGCGGCTTTGCTTCCGCCGATGGGCCGGTTTGCATGAAGTCGGCCCATGAACCGCATGTCGCCACTGCATTAGAGGCGAGGTTGTCAGGCTACGGAATCCTGGGGACGAAAGGCGTTCCCACGATATTCCCCCTGAACCGCCTCTTCGGTCTGGTTCCGGCGAAGGGCGGGCTTCAGCGTACCTCCATCGCGACGAGCTGTCGCCGAGCATTTTCGTGGGGATTCCGGGGTCGGGGTCGGTCCGGGGTCGGGGTCGCGTCTTCATTTGTCATCTAATGGTCGGGGGAGTCTGTCACCTCCTGCAGGGCGAGACAAAGGTCAGGTTTTGGATATAGGTGTTCCGGGGGTTTCCCAGAGCTTGGCTTGACGGGGGAATAGAGCTTTCGAATGAACCATGCCGTAAGTCTCCAGACGTAAATGAGTTAGAAAAGCCACAGATTACCCAGCCCGGCCTTCGGCCGGAACCAGACTGTCTTTTCACCACCAATCACACTAATCACACGAATTCGACCAGATCGGCGTTCCTCATTCATTCGTACTACTACTTGTTGAAATCTTGTTTTCCTGCGCAAATTTTGGTTGCGGCTGAGCGAAGCGAAGCCGCGCTGGGTGATTCGTGCCATTCGTGGTTCCTATCTTCTTATCTGGTCCGGACTTGCATCAAGCCACCACAATTATCTGGAAATGACTCTCGGTTGTTCCGAGTTAGCAGCCCAGATTCAAGAAGGAGGAAGAAGGCTTGCTCTTGTCGATTCTCTTCCTTTGCTCTGCCGCCTTTCTTTAGAAATCTGTGATAATCGGTGAAATCTGTGGCTGACTCGTTTGGGTTGCGGCCGAGGGCCGCGCTGGGACATTTTCGCGGCCTGAAAGCGTTAGTCCCGGCAGGACAATGGTTTATGAAATAACAAAATATCCCACAGTTTTTCACTTGCTTGTTGACAGCGGCGCATGATTTTTATACCATGTACGCGCGACTGTCCCGGTTGGGCAGCACGTAGTAGATCGTAAATAGTAGCTGGTCCATTTTGGAGGGGTTCCTCATGGCGACCGAAGCTCAACTCGCCGCCAATCGGCGCAATGCCCAAAAGTCCACCGGGCCGCGGACGGCGGAGGGCAAGGCCGTCGTCGCCCAGAACGCCGTCCAGCATGGTCTGCTGGCGCGGGAGGGAGTCCTGCGGGGGGAAGACGACCAAGCCAGGAAGGAGCGGGTTTTTGCGCCCTGGCGTCCTGCGGACAGTTCCTCCCGGCCGGACCGCGGCACGGTGGACACACGGCGGTTCGAGGCAGCTCAGCCGTGCGACAGTCCCTCTTGGCCGGACACCCGTCCCGCGATCGGCGTGCCGGGGGAGGACGAAATGTGCGAAACAAACCCAACTGGCTTCGAGTCGGATATGAGACAAGTGCAGTACGGCACTGCGGTTATGAGCGATACGGCTGCGGACGGGCTGCGAAAAACAAACCCAATTGGGAGCGCGCCACGTGGCACGGGCATGCCGCCCGTAAGTCCAGATCATGGGCAAGATGCCCATGCCACGGAGCTGACGGACCCAGGCGGTACGGACACGCCGGTGGGCCAATCGTGCGAAACAAACCCAATTTGCTCCGAGCCGGATGTGAGCCAAGTGCAATACGGCACAACGGTTATGAGCGATACGGCTGCGGACGGGCTGCGAAAAACAAACCCAATTCTTACCACGCCACATGGCACGGGCATCGCTTCGGCCTCGCTGTCAGGGCAGGCTCTACCCGTGGCTTCGAATCATGGGCAAGATGCCCATGCCACTCACGGCCGGGACGGCCGTGCTACTGGGACCCCAAACGCGATAGATCGCGTTTGGGAACCCACTCATGGCCAAGATGGCCATGCTACGGAGCCGCCGGGCGGCATCCCTGTGATCGGGGTGCAGGCCCAAGGGCAATTGTGTGAAACAAGACGCGCCCGACAAAAGTCCGGATTTGCCGATCTGATCCTTCGTATTGGCCCAGAAACGCGGGTCGAAATCCGACTCGGGGACTTTTGTCGTGGGCGTCAAACAAACCCAATTTGCCTTGGGCCGGATACGATACAAGTCCTGTGCGGCACGGCAGTTAGGAGCGATCCGGCTCCAAACGGGCTGCGCAAAACAAACCCAATTTCTGGAGAAGTGCCAAGTCTGAACGGGCTGCGCAAAACAAACCCAATTTCGGGAGAAGTGCCAAGTCTGAGGTGTCAAGTGTCAAGCGAGCAAGGCGAGGCATCGAGCCTTCCGACTTCAAACTTGGGCTCCCAAACGCATAATTCCGCGTTCGGGGGCCCCTTCACACTTCAAACTTCCAACTCGGCTTCCGCGAAGCCGCAATCGCGCGAAACAAACCCAATTGGCCTGTCGACGGAGACCGATGGCTTGCCAGGAGAGATGGTTTTCAGTAAGCTTACCCCACGGAGAAGGATTGTGTAACGGCCGAATGTCCTGCTTGGCAAGAGGTCATCCTGCAGGCAGAAGCGGCGAAGATCGTTTGGACGGAAAATGTGAATGGGGCGAAGGAGGACAAGTATGAAGAAGTACTGGGTCTACGTGCTGATTATGGCACCGATTGCAGGAGGCAGCATCATGATGGCGGCGGCCAAACAGGACGGCGGCAAGGCGGAGTTCTCCCGAACGACAATTGATCTCGGCATGGTCGTCCGCGACGTCGAGCAGACGGCGAAGTTTTATACCGAGGCGCTGGGCTTCAAAGAGGTGAGCAGTTTCGATGTCTCCGCCTCCATGGCCAACGACACCGGCCTGACCGACAATCGGCCGTTCAAAGTCCGTGTCTTCGCCTTGGGCGATGAACCGACCGCGACGAAGCTCAAGATCATGACGATTCCCGGCGCCGGCTTGAAGAAGGTGGACAACCAGTACCTCGGGTCGAGCCTGGGCTTTCGGTATTTGACCATCCTCGTGTCCAATTTGACCAAGGCGATGGAGCGGCTCCAGCAGCACGGAGTTGCGCCCGTGAAAGAGCCCTATCGCCTGGGCGGCAATAACTACCTGATCTTGGTCAAGGACCCGGACGGCAATACAGTTGAATTGATCGGGCCCAGGCCATAGCCGCACGCGTGCGGACGTCCGGGCCGTGACAGAGGGCGAACCGGTGAACGATTTTGAGCAGTTTGGACAACTCATCGACAGCGGGACTTACTGCATCTCCATCGTCACGCACGAGGAGCGCTACGCGCTGGAGATCCTCCGCAAGACGGCAGCCAAGCTCAAACGCGACATGTGGATCTGGACCGTCGCGGAGGGCGTGCGGGATGGGTTGATCGACGGCAGTCCGTGCATCGCGGATACGGATGCCCCGGCCGCCGGACTGGCCAGCCTGGGTAAGGCCAAGCCGGGCTCGCTCTGTGTTACCCTCGATCTGAGCGAGCACTTACGCGGCGGCAAGACCCTGCGCCTCCTGCGGGATATGGTGGACAGCTTCCACAAGACCGGCATCACCATCGTGATGATCGACAGCAACGACAACCTGCCCGACGTCATCAAGGCCTACACGAAGCGATTCGAGTTGTCCTATCCCGATGAAGAGGAGCTCCGGCAGATCATTCGGGCCACCCTCCAGCGGCTCAATCGCAATAAGCCGATCGACGTTGGCATCACACAAAGGGGCCTCGAAACGATCGTCCGTAACCTGCGGGGCCTGACGCGCCGCCAAGCGGTCCGGATTATCAGCGACGTCGTCGCGCCCGATCAGGAGTTCAACGACGGCGACATCAACGTCGTGATCGCCAACAAACGGCGGATGATCCAGCAAGGGGGCCTCCTGGAGTACATGCAGACGCCGCTGGACCTGGAGGAAATCGGGGGCATGCGGAGCCTCAAGTGCTGGCTGAACCAGCGCCGGGACGTGTTCAGCGCGGACGCCAAGGCGTTCGGCATCACGGCTCCCAAGGGCGTTCTGATGCTGGGCGTGCAGGGAGCCGGCAAGAGTCTCTGCGCCAAGGCGATTGCCACGGCCTGGCAGCAGCCGCTGCTGCGGATGGACCCCGCGACGCTGTACGCCAGCTTCATCGGGGAGTCCGAGCACAATCTGCGCGAGGCGTTGCGGCAGACGGAGATGATGTCGCCCGTGATCCTATGGATCGACGAGATCGAGAAGGCGTTCGCCTCGGCCGCCAGCCGCAGCGCCGACGGCGGCCTGTCGCAGCGGATGTTCGGCACGCTGCTCACCTGGTTGCAGGAGCACCGGGCGCCGGTGTTCGTGGTCGCCACGGCCAACGACATCGAGGCCCTGCCGCCGGAACTGTTGCGCAAGGGACGGTTCGATGAGATCTTCTTCGTGGACCTGCCCACGCCGGAGGTCCGTCAGCAGATCTTCGCCATCCATCTGCGCAAACGCCACCGTGACCCGGCCCAGTTCGACCTCGACGCTCTGGCCGAGGCCTCGGCCAACTACAGCGGCTCCGAGATCGAGCAGGCAGTGATCTCGACGCTCCACGAGGCCTATGCCGACAAAAGTGATATCGACACGCAGCGCATCGTAGCCGCCTTGCGCGGCTCGCCGCCACTGTCGGCAACGATGGCAGAGAAGGTCGCGGCCCTGCGCCTATGGGCAAAAGGCCGGTGCGTGCCGGCAGATTAAGAGGAAATCCCAAGCACCAAACCCCAAATCCCAAACAAATTCCAATGTCCACAGCACTACATTCAAAACGAACCAGGACCCCAAGGCGCCGTCTCGCGTTGAGGTCCCAAACCGACACCGGCGTCGCCATTTCGGTCATTGGGATTTTGGATTTGGGATCTGTTTCGGATTTAGAATTTGGGATTTCGAATTTCCGGCTTGCGGACTAAGGGGATTCTCGATATGGCGAAGAACTACGTACGGACCATTGTCGGCATCGCTCTCGCGATGGCTGTTTTGGCGGGCTGTGTCGAGCGAGAACTGACGATCAACACCGAGCCGCAGGGGGCAAGAGTCATTCTGAACGACCAGGAGATCGGCGTTTCGCCCGTGACGGTCCCCTTCAACTGGTACGGTGACTACTGGGTCCGGATCAGTAAGGACGGTTACGAGCCGCTCGACACCCATCGTGCGCTCAAGGCCCCGCTCCACGATCACCCCCCCTTCGACTTCTTCGCCCAGATCCTCTACCCCGGCCGGATCGTCGACGCCTACGAATGGACCTTCGGCCTGGCCCCCAAGGAGTACCCCACGCGGGACGAACTCATCGAGAGCGGCGACTCCCTGCGAGGCCAACTCGAACAATGAAGTGCCTGATCGTGGAGCCTCAAACAGTTGCGCGGCTCGTTTCATCTGGCGTCAGATGTCCCACGCGACGAGCCTCGCAACCGACAGACGCTTTACGATCCTGAAAGCGGAACTCTCAGCCGAGGTTGCCGCGGTACCAGTCGATGGACTTTTCCAGGCCTTCGCGAAAGAGGACGACAGGTTTGAAGCCGATGAGCTTCTTGGCGGCCGTGATGTCGGCGAGGGAGTGCTTGACGTCACCGGCGCGGGCGGGAGCGTAGATCGGCTTGACGTGCTTGCCCAGAAGCTGGTTGATCCTGTCGATGATGGCGTTGACCGTCACGGCCTCGCCGCAGGCGATGTTGACGACTTCGCCGTGCGTTTCCTTGGCCCGGCCCGCCAGGAGGTTGGCTTGCACGACGTTGTCCACGTACGTGAAGTCCCGGCTCTGCTCGCCGTCGCCGTAGATGGTCGGCGGCTGGTCCCGCAGGATGGCCGTAACGAAGGCGGGGATGGCCGCCGCATACTGGCTGGCAGGGTCCTGGCCCGGACCGAAGACGTTGAAGTAGCGCAGGGCGATCGTCTCCAGGCCGAAGACCTTGGAGAAGACGGAGCAATAATACTCGCCGACAAGTTTCCCGACGGCGTAGGGCGACAAGGGATTCGGCGCCATGGTCTCGACCTTGGGCAAGGTGGGCGTGTCGCCATAGGCGGCGGAACTGGCCGCGTAGATGAAACGCTTCACGCGGGCGTCGCGGGCCGCCAGTAGGAGCGTGAAGGTGGCATCGACACAATGCTGGTGGGTAAGGGCCGGATCGTCCACGCTGCGCGGCACCGACGGCAGCGCCCCTTCGTGCAGGATCACGTCGATCCCCTGGACCACCGCGCGGGCCACCTCGGGCACGCCCATGTCGGCCTCGACGAATTCGATCTGGTCCAGGATCGGCGCGAGATTGGCGCGCTTGCCTGTCAGCAGGTTGTCGACAACCCGAACGAAGCAACCTTCCGCCACCAACCGCCGGCAGATATTCGAGCCGATGAAGCCGGCTCCCCCCGTGACTAAGAACTTCTCCATCTACAAGCCCTCGGCAATTATGATTGAAAGTTCATGATTTACCATCTTGCTTCCATCACGCCTTCTCTATCCGTGTCGCGTCTTACGCGCTGCTCTATCATAAAGCGAAAATGACCCACGGCAAACAGTAAATCCCTACGCTGGTTGCGGCTTGAGGTAGCGGCGGTAGGCTCGGAACTGCTGGCGGAAGTAGCCGCCCTTCAGCGCCTCGGCGCCGAACAGAACACAACCGACGAGATGGGCGCCCACGTCTTCAAACTCGAAAATCGTCCGCTCGGCCGCACCGCGCCGGGTCGTGGCCGCGTTGAACAAGAGCAGGGTCGCGTCGACCAGCCGCGCCAGGATCTTGACGTCACTGACGAGCAGCACGGGCGGACTGTCGATGATGATCCGGTCGTATTCGCGCGCCACGTTTTCGATTAGATCTTTCATGTGATGGCTGGCCAGCAGCTCCGCCGGGTTCGGGGTGGGTGGGCCCGCCAGAATCAGATCCAAGCCGGCGATATTGCTCGGCCGAATGGCCTCGGGAACCGAGCAATCGCCCAGGAGCAGGCTCGTCAATCCGACCTGGTCGCGGTCACTTGGCTCGTCGGACGAAAATGCGATGTGCAGGCTCGGCTGCCGCAGATTGCCATCGATCAGCAGGACCTTCTCGTACTTGGCCGCAAAGGCCGCGGCCAGGTTGCAGGCCATCGAGGTCTTGCCGTCGCCCGCGTGCCCGCTGGCGATCAGCAGCGTTTTGAATGGCTCGCGGGAGGATAGTTCGAGATTGGTCCGGCACCGGCGGTAGCTCTCGCCCAACAGGGAGTACGGTGCCGCCTGCACTACGTCGCACAAGTCGATGTCATCCACGGCGCGGTCCTCGTAAGCATCCGGGATCACTCCCAGCAAAGGAAGGTGCAGGAAGCGTCGCACGTCGCTCGGCGTCCGCACGAGATCGTTGAGCATCTCGACAAGCAGCGCCAGGGACAAGCCCAGGATCAGCCCGAGCACGGTGCCGCCCGGCGTCCAGAGGAGAATGTGGCGGGAGAGCACCATTTCCAGCGGCTCCGGCGCCAGGCCCACGGACTGCACCTTCGGCGTCTCCGGGTCCTCCAGCAGGATGCGGTACTTCTCGATCTGCATCTTAATCTGGTTGAGAGCCTCGAGGCGTTCGTCACGCGTCTTTTGGATCCGCTCATACTCGCTGCGGGCGTCGTCCAATTTCTTCTGTTCTTCCAGAGCCGCGGCCCGCATTTTCTGTAGCTCTGTGAGCCGTTCCCCGAGGACGCGGAGGCTGTCGCGGGCGTTCATCAGATTGGCACGCCGGGTCTGCTCGGCAATCTCGGTCCGGCGTTGTTCTCTCCTGGCCCTGGTCTCTTCGATCTGTTCCTGCGTCTGGCGCACCACGCGATGCGTCTCGCCGAATTTCGTCAGCCGGCCCGAGAGTTGCGCTTCCAGAGCCGCCAACTGCTGGGCCAGGGCCACCATCACGGGATCGGCCTCGATAACCTGCTGGATTTGTTCCGTGATCGGGCCTTCCGCCAGCAGCCGCAGGTTCTCAATGTCCGCCTGCAACTGCCGGATCGCCAGAGCCAGGTCGCTTTCCTGCTTGTCCAATTCGTTCAGGCGCAGCGTGATCGTGTGCGGGAAATAACGTCCTGCTGGCCGGTCGAGGTCGGTGATCCCGGTTCGCTGGGTCACGTTGTGCAGGTCCGCCTCGCTCTGCCGGATCTCTTGCTCGACCGCACTTTGGCGCTGTGTCACATCGGCCAGTTTCTGGCGGACATCGCCTTTCTCGGTCTCCCCATGCTGACTGATGAACAGGTTGGTCATCTGGTTGACGATCAGGGCCGACTCGCTCGGACTGCCGCAAGTCATGGAGACGAGGATGTGCTCCGCCTCCCGGTGGGGAAACGCGGTCAGGTTTCGGTTCAGGCCCTGGACCGCCTTGGCGATATCCACGCCGCCTTTCGTCTTCTGGCGGTACCATTTCGTATTGCGAACTTCATCCCGCTGCAGGAGTCCCTGCAGGGTGCTCTGGCTCTTCATCAAGTTGGCGAGCGAGACACGGTGGCCGTACCGGATGTCCTGCTGCACTTGGGCGACCACAATACTCATCGGGTCCATTTCGATGGGAGGCAGCACTTTGATCGCGGTCTCGGCCCGGTAGAGGGGCAGGTAGCGCCGGATCAGATACCAGCCGCCGGTCCCGGCCGCTCCTCCGATAATCGTCAGGAACAGAATCAGCCAGAGGTGCCGGCGCAACATGCCCAGAGCTTCCTTCGGCGTCAGGGTCGCCTCGGAACCGCTCCGCGCGTCAGGATGCCTGGGCACCCGGCCCGCGACCGTCGGATCACTCTTTGCCATATCGCACTCCGATCCTCACCCTACTTCGTCAATCGTCCGATCGCTGCGTCGATCCGTTGTTTCGCAGCCTCGGACAGCGCGGTCCCTCCTGCCTCTCGCGCGCGGCGGTAGGCGTCCAGGGCCTTGCCCCGGTCCCCCATCGCTTCACTTACCAAGCCCAGATGTTCATAGACATCGGCCGGCGTCATCCCCCGGACTTGGGTTCCCAAACGCGATATTTCGCGTGTGGGGTCCCCTTCGTACTTCTGGACCGCCATCGCCAGCGATTGAGCGGCCTGCGCATGTTTTCCGCTGCGGTACAACAGGTAGCCGTAGGTATCCAGATAATTGGCCTCATCCGGATCCTGCTCGACCGCGGTCCTGGCGTACTCCAGCGCCTCGGCGAGTTTCTCGTTGTTCTGAGCCAGCAAATAGGCCAGATTGTTCAAGACACTGCTGTTTTTCGGCCATTTCACGCGCAGACTTTCGTAGACGGCGATGGCCTGCTGCAGATATGCTTTCTCGGAAGTAACGTTATAGGCCGTAGTGAGCAGTTGCGCTTTCTTGGCCGTGTACTCCAGACCGGCATCGGTTTGGGGGCCCGCCGACCGGATACACCTGTCGATACCCTCGAGGGCTTCGGTATATCGGCCCTGCCCGGCAGCTATCAAGGCCTCCATCACGGCCGTGCGCGAGTCACCCGGATACTTCTCCTTGAGACGCCGGAGCTTCTGCTCGGCCTCCGCGACCAGCCCCGCGTTCAGATACATTTGGACCTGCATCAGCCGGTTGACCGCATTGTCCTGCAGCGCCAGAAGCTCCTCCGAGTACGTCTTCATCCCTTCTCGATCGGACGTGGCCTCGGCGACCAAAACCAGCCCTTTGAGAGCATCAATCCGGGTCTCGCTCTGCTGACGCATCCCTTCGAGAAGTGTCTTGGCCTCCGCATACCGCCTTACCCGCCAATAGTGCCGCCACAGGAGTTGATTGTCTTTCGACTCGGCCAGCAATTGTCCCGCCTTGTCGTTCTGCCCGCGAGCGCGCCAGTAATCGGCATAAGTTTCGAGAACAGTGGGATTGGTCGCGTCCAGTTTCCGGGCTTGTGCGAAGGCGGTTTCCGCCATCGTGAAGAACGCCTTCTGTTTCGTCGTGTCTTTCGTATTCAGGGCGACCTGAGCCGCCAATCTCCCCAGCACCACGGCGTTATCCGCGCTCGGAGCGGTCGCCTGAATCGTCTGACGCAGGGCTACGGCCTTTTCCGGTTCGCTGTCGCTGAGGAAATCGACGTAGGCGTTCAGCAGGCTCGGGTCGCGCGGGTCGAGGCGGATGGCCTGCTCCAACGCCTGCCTGGTCTCCTGCTTCTGCTCGGCGGACAGGCTCGCGCCCAGCTTGCTGTTGCGGGCGTACAGGGCCTTGGCCAATCCCTTGGCCACCAGGGCATCCACCGGGTTCAGAGCCGAGGCCCGGCGGGCGTCCTCAATGGCCTCCTGCTCCTTGCCCAGCGCCGCCTTGACGTCGCTGCGGAGCACGTAGCCGTAGGAAAAGATGGGCCGCAACTTGAGGCACTCATTCAGATGGGTCAAGGCAAGGTCATATTCCTTTTTGGCGAAGGCCAGCCGTGCGGCGAACAGACGGCCCTCGCAGTCGTCGAGATTCTCACGCTTGGCGAGTTCGACGATCTGGCCCGCCAGGAGCCAGTTCTCCTGACGGCAGGCCAGCTCGAACAGATGGCCGGCCGCCACCTGGCGCGGACCCGCCGGCGCGACGGCGACCTGCGACAGCTCCTTGCGATTCCCTGGAGAGGCCGTGGCATCCAGCACCGCCTGCCATTGCGGTACCGCCTTGTCCCCCTGCTGTGCCTGCTCATAGAACAGCCCGAGATTCAGGCTTCGCCGGACGGGATCGGCAATCGCGCGGGCCGCCTGCTCCTGAAGCTCCTTGCGCCGCGCCGGTGGACTGCTCCGCGGGTCCGGCTCCGACAGAAGACTTCCGTAGAACAACGCCGTTGCATTGTCCGGTGCCTGCTTCAGGAATGCTGCGGCGATGGGCTGGGCAGCGTCCGCGTCGCCCTGGGCAATGAGCGATTCGCAGAGTTCTGCGATCTGCGTCTCCTGCACGCCAGGGGGATTGGCCTGCAACAACTGCCGCAGAAGCTCGGCCTCGCGTTTCTGCTGACCGCGCAATTCCTCTGCCATCGTGCGCATCGTGCTGGAGTTTCCTTCGGGGTTGGACCACTCCTGCCGGCGGATCGTGGCGAGCAACTGGTGGCTCCGGGCCCGCGTGGCGCTCCAAAGGAGCACCACCGTATTCGGGTCCCCGGGATTGAGCTTGGCAATCTCCTGTTCGGCCTCCGGCAGAGTGCCTTTGGCGATCAGAGCCTTGATCCGGAGCATCCGACTGCGGGGATTGCCGCCGAACCGTTCCTGAAAGACGCCGGCAATGTTGAGCACCGCTTCGTACGAGCCGGCCCGCAGGAGCGCCTCGCCATAGTCCAACAAAGCGTCGGGCCTCGTGTAGACGATCCCCGAGTTCAAGGCCGTCCCCAGAAAGTCGATCACAGCCCCCGTCTCGACCGTCCGCTCGCAGATCTTCGCCAGAGTCCAGGAGAGAAAAGCGTCGCGCTGGTCGGGCGGATTGGCCTGGATCTGCTCATACGCGGCGTAGAGGCTCGGGACCGCCTTCTCGACCTGGCCTTTCGCCAGGTCCAGCATGCCCCGCCACTTCATGACTTCCGGGTCCTCCCCGCCGCCCCGCATTTGTTCGATCTCATGGACGGCTTTCTCCACCCGGGCCAGCAGCCCGTCACGCGCCGGGTCCGACGGGGGCAGCGTGAGGAGCCGCTCCACACAGCACTTGCCCAGCAGCGAGCACAGGGCCAGCCGATTGACGCGCTGGGCGAACTGCAGCGGGCCCGGCCGATCCTGCGCCCCGCGCAGCTTCAAAGCCTTCTCCGTCAGCTCCACTGCCTGGTGAAAGGCCGCCACCTCGCCATAGACGGAGAACTTGCGATAATGGTAGCTGGCGGTCAACATCGGGTATTCGATATTGTCACGGTCCAGCACACCGGCCTGCTCGGTGGCTTGGATCGCTCGATTCAATTTCTCCAGCGCACTGGCCGAGTCCAGATAGGCAGCATAGAAAGCATAGAATTGTCCTTGGGCGGCAAAGACCTGCGGGCGGGAGGCGAATTGCCGCGTCAGAGCCTCATACTGCGGCTCCAGAGCCTTGATCTGCTCGCGCGCCGCCGTGATGGTGACACCGCTGCGCTGCGCGACGGTCAGCTTGCGCGTCAACACATGGATGTGTGCCTCAGGCATGCCACCGGCAGCAA
The DNA here is from genome assembly GCA_964354535.1 of uncultured Pirellulales bacterium. Lineage (GTDB taxonomy): Bacteria > Planctomycetota > Phycisphaerae > Sedimentisphaerales > Anaerobacaceae > PLanc-01. Next base: position 4,205 of record CAYHAJ010000085.1, on the reverse strand, counting down.
GCACCGCTTCGGCCAGGATCTCGTCGGCCTGGTGCTCTGCCGCATTCTTCTGATCGACGTTGCCGCGGGAGCCCGCCGCCTCGCCCTGCTTGACAAAAACCTCCGCCAGATAGCGGTAGACCGCGGGATCATTCGGATCGAGCTTCCGAGCCTCCTGGAGATCGCTTTGCGCCTCCTGGAGCAACTCGGCCGGCGCGGCGACCGCCCCCATGGCGGCCAGCTCGAAGGCGGCGCGGCCTTTGACGAAGTGCAGGTGTGGCCCCAACCGCTTGGCACCGCTGCTCCAGCCTCGGCTCTCGGCGGTCCCGAAGGCTGGTTCCCATTGGGCCCGCTCGTCCTGCGCGAAGCCCCCCTTCTGGACCAGCTCCATCGCCTTTCGCGCCTGGGACAGGACGTCCTCCCAGTAGCCGCTCATGCTCCGTCCCGCGCTACCCAAGCCCTCCGCCAGCACGTAGGCGTATTTGAGTTGGCCGAGCCGGGCCTGGAGGTTCTGTGGATCGGCAGTGAGGACGCCGTTCCAGCACCCCAGGACCTTGTCCCACTGGTCGGTCTGCTGGTAGACCTCGACGAGCTTGAACAAGAGGTCCATCTTCCCTTCCGACGAGCGGGTCAGGCCGTACGCTCGACGATAACTGTCGATCGCGGTCTTGTAGTCTCGGGCCGCCCGGGCGGCGTCGCCATCGGCGATCAACGGGGCCGGATCGCGGTTCAGACGCAAGAGGACCGTGACCGCCGCCAGCGTAAAGAGCAGAAGCATCGTCGTGCCCATCAACGCGACCTTCTTGTTCACACGCCTTCTTCTCGCCATGAGGATTCCTCACTGTTCCAGGTCGGGCCAGTGCTCTTGTTCCAGGAGTGGCAACAGCACGCCCAGGAGCTTTTCACTCGCCGCGGCCGCCATCTCCCGTGTCGGAGAAACAGCCGATTGGTTGAAGACCACCTCGATTTTGCAGAAGTATGAGTGCTTACGGAAGATATTCTTGTTCAGAGCCAGGCGGGCCTCATCCCGGCTGCCGGCATACTCGCCATTGACGCGAAAGAGATAAAGCACCGGAAACTGCGGCACCGCCCGTGCGAGGTCCGGCGCGGTCTGCTCGAAAAGCAGGTAGCGCCCCGGGATCTCAGGGGCAACGTCGGACGTCCCCAGATGGAAGGAAACCGCATTAGTCGCTAATCGCTGATACCCCCCGCCGGTGTAGCACTCTTCAGGCACGTGCGGCACGCGGTCCGCCTGCCCGTAGTACGTGATGAACAGCAGCAGCTTTCGGACGGGACTGTCCCGAGCTTCGCGCGGGTCCTCCAGAAGCCACTGGATGTAGTCCGCCGTACCGAGGGATTTCAGAATGTCTTCATTCTCGATGGGGACTTTTGCCGCGACGCTATAGGGTGGGAGCCTCTCTGCCGCCAGCGCAGCGAGCGGCCTCCGCAAAAGCAACGGCTCTTTCTTCAGATACAGGCCCAAGCGCTGGGTCAAGAGCGACATGCCCACGCCGGCACAAGCCAGCACGGCCACACAAAGCAGAAAGGCCGGCTGAAGATACGAGGAAGTTTGAAGTTTCAAGTTTGAAGTTTCCAGCGAAGAGGAAACGCTTCTGACTTCCCACTTCCCACTTCCAACTTCACACTTCTTCTCATTCATGGCCGGAACGCCTCCGCACAATCACAGCGTTGTTCGCCTGTTCGTCTTCTTCGACGAACAGGCTCGCCATGAACCAGGCCAGCACCCCATACAGGCCAAACGCCAGGGGCAGCATCGCCAAGCCGAGCGTATCGTGGTAGATGCCCTGCGTGTACTGCGGACCGACCAGAACGTAGAGAAATCCCGTGGCCGTCACCCGCACGATATTGCACAAGATCGCGATGGGCACCGTACTCAGCAGCAGGACCGCTCGTTGCCACCGGGGCCGGTCGTGCAGATAGGCCATCGCCACCCCCAGGGCCAGGAACGCCATGAGCAGCCGCATCCCGCTGCACGCGTCCGCCACGTCCAGAGCCGGCTCCAGGCGCCGGCCCTGATAGATGATTTCGATGACCGCCCCGCTGGTGGTGGCGTCCAAGCCGGGGATCAGGTTGAGGACGGTGGTCGCCACCACCGCCGACAGATGCCGCAGCGGCAGCGTCAGGCCCACGTAGTAACGGCGCGGCAGTGGGACCGCAAAGAGAAAGAACGCGATGGGCAGCCACGTGTAGCGAATCAGCCGCCGGCCGCCAAGAAACAGGACTACCGCCCCAACCGCGGCGATCATGGAGACAGGTCGGAAATACGCGTATCCGGCGGGGCTCACCACATTAAAGACATAAAAGGCCAGGATCAGCAACAGAAACAGCAGCCCGAGGTAGTTCGCGCGCGTCTGATTCGGCCCCAAGGGCAAGAGCCGACGGCCCCGCAGCAATTCCAGCCAGGGGTCGCGCACGTATTCCAGGCTCAGAATCTCCCGTCTCTTCTGATGGAGAAAGTAGAGGCTGAACAGCGGGATCAGAAATCCATGGGACCAGTTCGGGTCGGTCACCCACAAGCGCACGACGCGCTCGATCTCGCCGCGAAAGAGAAAGCCGAGCAGCCCTCCGAGGATGCCGATCTTCACAAGGCTCTGCGGCTCGATCGCGCCCCACCGCCGCTGGGCCGCCGGCGCCCCGGCGCTTTGCCCCCCGATCCATGAAGAGCCAGCCTTCTGTGCCATACCCCCGCATTTCCATCAGAAGTTCCGAAACCAGGGAAGACCGGTGCCGTAATCGATGTCGGCAAAGTTGCGGTCGTAGACGAACCCGAAGCCGTAGGTGGCCCGGAAGGCGTTGCGCAAGACCGCCCGCCAGCGCGCCGTCACGTCGGTCCCCACGTTGATCAGATCGTTCGGCTTGATGAAGAAGTCGGGCTGCCCGCCGCTGGCGATCTTGTCCAGATTGACCATCACGATCTCCTCGCGCGCCGTGCCGATCCGCCGGATGACCTCGACGTTCTTCGGCGCGGCCAGGGGGCCCAAGCCGCCGGCCGCTGCAATCGCCATCTTCAGCGTCATGGGCCGGCCCGTGATGTCAATGTACCCACTGCGATTGACGTTGCCCATGATAGCGAACTCACCGATGATGTCAACGGGCACGTGGATCGTGTCGCCCGGCTTGATGATGATGTTGTAGCGCGGATCGCCCGCCAGGAGCTTGTCGGCCGGGATGCGGATCAGACGGGTCTGGATCGCCTGCTCCCATTCGGCCTCCATCGGGAGTTTCTCGCTGGCGGAAGGTCGTCCGGGCGGGGCGGGCACCACGGCCGCAGGGGGCTTGACGAGCGGGGTCTGGTCCTTGAGAATAGGAACCCATTTTCCGTCGCGGAAGGTCCATTCGATCGCGCTGCTCGGCGTCGGCTGCGGTGTAGGCTTGCCGTTCAAGCTCGGGACTTTCGATGGATAACCGCCCGGATCGGTGACGAGGATCGGGACCCATTTGCCGTCCCGGAAGACCCACTCGGTTCTCTCCTTGGCCTTGGGCGCAGCCGGCTGGGGCACGGGACTGGGCGCTTCCACGCCTGCGTTGGCCGTGCCGAACTCGACCGGCGACACCACGGCCGGCGCCCCCACTGTGGCAGGGGCCTCCTGCGCGTGCACAGCATCCTGCCCCTTCACCTGGAATGACACGCGTAGTCCGTGGCTGGGCGATACAAGGTCAGGATCCGCCGGCCTCGCTCGCACGTGCAGCCCTTCGGGCATGACCGATGCCGTCACGTCGCCTGCCTCGCTGCCTCTGGGCAAGCCCCCCGCCAACTTCTGGCTCTGCGGCCAGGCGGTGTTCGCCTGCGGCGCAATCAGATCGAGCATCTCCCGCTCCGACTCGAATCTCTGGGCCGGCTCGGAAGGCTCCGGAATTTCGGAGGACGGACGACGGAGGACGGAGGACGGCTGTGTCCTCGGTGCTCTGCCCTCTGCCCTCCGTCCTCTGTCCTCTATCTTCGAGGACGAGCCCGGCTCTATCAGGTCCAGTTCCGGCGTCGGCTTGGGGATCGTGGGGCCCGTGGACGGGGCCGTAGCGTCTCCCTTGCGCGACACGTAGATATTGCTGACGTTGAACTGCATCTGGGCCTGGGCCGTGGCCAGGGCATCCGTGAGGCGAAAATCATAGCGGGGGATCACGTACCGGCTGGGCCGCGCCACCGCGTTGCCCAGGATCGAGAACGTCCGCTGCTGGGAATCCAGCAAGGTCACGGTGACGGACGG
>CAYHAJ010000084.1:0-1711 GCA_964354535.1 uncultured Pirellulales bacterium | reverse complement strand
CGCGATTGTGCCGCGATAGTAGGGAGATGTTTGTATTGCAGGTTGTCCCATCGGATTTGGACCGGCTCTCAACACCGCCCCCAACGGGGGCTTCACGATGCGCTCGGCCCGCTCGGGCGGGCCTTCCTAATGCCACGCCCTTTGGGCGTGGTCGATTACTGTTACGGCCTGGAGAAGTTGCTTGCCCCGCTCCGGCCAGGGCTTTTACGACCGAACTTGCCTGGGCCGGGTCGCCCCAGAGACCCAGGTCGGTTATGACTGGATGGCTCCTCGTCATTTACCATCGCCGGACTTGCACCGGCTGGACGGGCAGCCTTATGGGCTGCACCCGAAAAGAACGAAAAGAGACGAAAAAAGGGAGGGCACTGCGGACTGTCTCGCCTCTTCCTCTTTTCTTTCGCCTTTTTTCGTTTCTTTCGGCTATTGTAGGTTTGGTTGCGGCCGAAGGCTGCCCCAAGCAGGCGGGGGTCCAGGAAAGTCACGGTGTTCCTGGATTCCCGCCTGCGCGGGAATGACAAGAAGCAGAAGACTCCGCGTGGACCATCATTATGTGAGAGGGTCTTCGCATTTGATCCCGCGGCGGATCGCGGTCATAATGGTACCGCTGGCATGGAGCCACGTCCGCTCGACGCGCAATCGGCAGAAACAAGGAGAACGAGCATGAACGAACAGTATAATCGCAGGGGTTTTCTGAAAGTCGGTGCGGCGGCGACAGCGGCTTGGGCTGTCGGCCAGGAATCATTCGGGGGCGATGCCTCTCGTATCAAGCCGATGGAGAAGGTGCGCGTGGGGCTGGTGGGGATCGGGGGGCGAGGGACCGTGCTGTTGAAGATCCTGCTGGACCTGGAAGGGGTGGAGGTCAAGGCGGTTTGTGACATCATTGAAGACCGCGTGGCGAAAGGGCAAAACCTCGTGACCGCTGCCGGGAAGACCAAGCCGACCGGGTACTCGCGCGGGGAGACGGACTTCCAACGGCTGTGCGAGATGGAGGACCTGGACCTTGTCATCAACGCGGTCCGGCCGTGGAAATGGCACGTGCCGATCTCCGTTGCGGCCATGAATGCGGGCAAGCATGCGGCGACTGAGGTCCCCGCCTCCGAGACCATCGAAGGGTGCTGGCAGATGGTCGAGACGGCGGAGAAGACGCACAAGTACTGCGTGATCCTCGAGAATTGCTGCTACTTCCGCAACGTGATGCTGGTCCACAACATGCTGCGCCAGGGCGTGCTCGGCGAGCTGCGACACTGCGAGGCGGGCTATCAGCACTACATCGCCAACCCCGCCACGGCGGGCCGCGTGCGGGACGGCCAGCCCCGCTCGGCCAACGCCTACCCGACGCACCCGCTCGGACCGGTCGCCCAGTGGCTGGACATCAATCGCGGCAACCGCTTCGATTACCTCGTCTCCATGAGCGCCGACGGCACGCGCGGCAGCCGCGACGCCGACATCAACACCAGCCTCCTGCGGACCGTGAACGGCCAGACGGTCACGCTCTACTACGACACGAAGCTGCCGCGGCCCTACGACCTGATCTATCGCGTGCAGGGCACCAAGGGCATCTACTCGGCCACCCTGGAGCAGATCTACCTCGAGGGCCGCAGTCCCAAGAGTGTCACCTGGGAGCCGATGGACGCCTACTACAAGGAATTCGAGAATCCGCTCTGGAAGGCCTGGGGCGCCAAGGCCCTGTCGCAGGGCGGTCACGGCGGCG
>CAYHAJ010000083.1:0-22342 GCA_964354535.1 uncultured Pirellulales bacterium | reverse complement strand
ACTGGCCGAGGCCGAAGGCTTCCGGGATCGGGGCATCCTGTCTCAGGCCCGCGAGCAATACGCCAGGGCGGACCGCGAAGCTGCCCTGGAAACGATCAAACCCATTCTTCAAAGCAAGCACGTGGGCCCCGAAGCCCGGCTCCTCCACGCCGGCATCCTCCTGGACAACCGTCGATCCGATGAGGCCGTGACCATCTTGAGGAGTCTGCTTGAACAGCGTCCGGAGATCGCTGGGACGGCCCATGCCCTTTTGGCCCGTATCCTCTGGGAAAGTGGATCAGCGGATGCCGGGAAGCTCAAGGAAATCGAGCATCATCGTCGCCAGGCCGAGACGCTGTTGCCGGAAACCGCCGAGGCCTATTTCCTGCGCGCCATGACAGCCCTGACGGTCAAAGAGCAACTTGCCGCATTGGATCGGGCTTTGCAGCTTGATCCTGCCCACTACGAATCCCGCCGACTGCGGGCGTTCACCCACTACGCCTCGCGCCGGTATGACAAGATGAAGGAAGACGCGCTCGTCCTGACTCTGTCGCGACCGCGAGACCCCTTGGGGTACTCCTTGCGCGCCACGGCCTTTCGTGAGCTGGGCAGGTATCCGGAGGCCCTCGTGGAGTATGACCGGACGCTGGCCCTCACCCCGCCGGATGGACCGGCCTACGTTGATATCTGCGCGGGACGCTCGGAGACGTTTCTGCGAATGGGCGACTATCCGCGAGTTCTTGCTGAGGCCCGTGATGCGGCGAAAGACGTTTCGACTCTACAATATCACGTCTTCTGTGCCTTGACCGCCCTGGGAGAGTACGACCAGGCCACCGCCTTGTTCCGACGGATCGTCAGTCCCGGCCACCAAGCGCGCAAGGAGTTCCAGGAATGGTGCATGAAATACGTCCTTGACACCCTGGAGGCCGGACGGTCCTGGCATCCCCCTGGCCGTGAGCCGGCGGGCGCGGCCTTCCTGCCGATGCTGGAAGCGGAGGAGACCTATCGGAGTCTCTCGGCGAAGGCTCGGCGCGTGACTACTGATGGGTTCAGCGCCCGGTGGTCGCCCGATGGCCGAAAGCTGGCCTTCAGCATAGGCGTCCAGGGTTACAGCGGTGTGGCGGTCTTCGACCCCGCCACGAGAGAGACGGACGTTTTGATCGTCCCCGGTAAAGACCCGCACTGGTCGCCCGATGGCAAGTTCATCGCCTTCGTTCGGGATCGCGAGGACTTGCGGCTGGAAGAGTTGGCTGCGGCCGAGCGCGGGAAACAACAGCCTCTCGTGACGGACGAAGAAGTCTGGGTGATGAAATCCGATGGCACGGAACCCAAACGCTTGGTCCAGGGCAGTTGGCCTTCCTGGAGCCGTGACGCGGCACACCTCTACTACCTGTCGCGCGGGGATGGCGCCCTTCGTTCGGTCTCTCTTGCCGGACAAGACCCCGAGTCGAAACGGATCATGCACTGCGCGAACTGCCTGCCCACCGTCTCGCCGGATAACCAGCAGGTAGCGTACTTTGAAAGCAGCATGCTGAAGATCAAGGGCCTGGCTGCGCAAGCCCCCTTCGCGGAGTGCCGCGTGCCTTCCCTGGCCTGGGGCGTAACCGCCTGGTCCCCGACCGGTAACGAAGTCTGCCTGGGCGGCAGCGACTTGCAGAGACGGGGGGCGGGTCTGTGGATCTACGACCTTCGCCGGAAAGAGGTCCGCAACGTCCTCAAGGGCCAGATTACCAGTGCCTGTTGGTCTCCAGCGGCGACGGAACTCGCCTTGTGTCTGGGCCCACCGTACTACGAGATTTGGGTTGCTCCTTTGGATCCGAATCGGCCGATCCTCGAATCGCTTGGCCCGGGCCGGACCTCGGAAGAGCACATTCGCGAGATGATGGCCTTCTATGCCCGCAGGATCGAGGCGGACCCACAGGACGCCTATCTCTACTCCAGCCGGGCGGAGTATTACGACTATCTGCACGACCGCAAACAAGCGTGTGCCGACCTGAGGCGGTGGTCAATCGTCCTCAGCGGAGAGCCGATTCCGAGTCCCTCCTCGGGCACGGCGCGCCACCCGCGGCCCGTCATCAGCTTGCCATTCGATCACGAACTCGTCTTCTCTGCAGAGAGACCTGTACATACGATTCCAATGATGTCTGTTGCCTTTGGGCAGAAGGGAAGGTGGGAAATGAAACTCTGTCAGATTCCGTTGTTTGTTACCACACTGCTCGGTTTCGGTCTTATGGCAGGTCTGGACACGCCGCCCGCACGCGCCGACTTCAGCTTCGGCACGCCGGTGAACCTCAAGACCACGATGCCCATGATCAACGCCAACGAAGACGGCATTTATTGTTTCTCTTCTGACGGATTGGAGATGTACATCACGTCGTGGCGCCCATTCGGAAACGAAAACGGCGATGCGTATGTGCTCAGACGTGCCTCGCAGGAGGAGATCTGGGGGCCGCCGGAGAATCTCGGGCCTACCGTCAACAGCCCCATGAACGACAGCGTCGGGTCCATTTCGGCCGACGGACTTTCCCTCTATTTCACCTCGAATCGGCCCGGCGGTTACGGGCGCTACGATATGTACGTGACAACGCGGACGACGAAGAACGATCCCTGGGGCCCCGCGGTGACTCTCGGTCCCAAGATCAACAGTCCGGAGAACGATGGTGGCCCCTGGATATCCGCCAATGGTCAGGAACTCTATTTCGCGACGGTTCGGGGGTATGGGCGTGCTGACATCTGGGTGGCAAGACGGACGGCAATTAGCGAGCCGTGGGGCGAGGCAGTGAATCTCGGTCCGCTAGTGAATAGTCCGTATGACGAGCAGAATGTTTGGCTCTCACCAGATGGATTGTTGCTTCTTTTCGAGGACGATCCTGCGGAGACCCGCCCCCAGCGTCCGGGTGGCTACGGCGGTTCTGACCTGTGGATGACGAGACGAGCGTCGCTTTCTGCGCCCTGGCAGGCACCGGTGAATCTTGGTCCTATGGTGAACAGTCCCCTACTTGAGTCTACCCCGCGTGTCTCACTTGACGGTTCGATGTTGTACTTCGTCAGGGCCAAAGCCGTCGGCGCTCCTACCTGGGAATACTGGCAAGCCCCAATCCTCCCAACCGCGGACTTCGACGGCAACGGCAAGGTCGATGGGAAGGACATGGCGATTCTGGTGGACAACTGGGGGTGGAACGAGCCCCTGTGCGATATCGGGCCGTTTGCGTGGGGCGACGGCGTGGTGAACGAGAAGGATCTGAAGGTCCTCATGGAATCGTTGACGACGCCCGGCCCCAAGGCCTCAAACGTGCCTTGCGATGTGATCCTGAGTTGGATCGCGCCCTCGTTCGCCCAGACTTGCGATGTCTACTTCGGGACCTCCTTCGAGGCGGTCAACTCCGCCAGTCGGACCAATCCCCAGAATGTCTTGGTCAACCTGGGGCAGACGGTCACCACGTACGATCCCCCAGGGTTGCTGGAGTACGGCCGGACCTATTACTGGCGTGTCGATTTTGTGGTCCCCGGTTCCACGCCCACCATCTACCAGGGGCTGGTCCTGAGTCTCACGACGGAAGCGTTCGCGTACCCGATCAAAAGCCTTACCGCCACGGCTTCCAGCTTCCAACCGAGGATGAGCCCAGAAAAGACCGTGGACGGCTCAGGATTGGACAAGTAAGGATGGGCACTCGACAAACGGGGCGGACATGTGGCTCAGCACAGGGGCCCAGCCTAACTGGGTTCAGTACCAATTCGACAAGGTCTACACGCTGCACGAGTTGTGGGTGTGGAACTCGAATCAACCGGTCGAGGCAATCGTTGGCTTCGGGGCCAAGACGGTCAAGATCGAGTATTCCACTGACGGTACGAAGTGGACGCCCTTGGCCAACGTCCCGGAATTTGCGCGGGCTTCCGGTCAAGAGGGCTATCAGCATAGCACGACAGTCAGCTTCGGCGGGGTCTCGGCCAAGTTCGTCAGGCTGACCATCGAGAAGAACTGGGGCGTCGCCCCGCAGACGGGTCTGAGCGAGGTGCGGTTCTTCTGCATCCAGAACCCTGCGGTACCGAAGCCGTAGGGTAAAGGAAAAAGTAAAAAGGAAAAGGTAAAAAGGAAAGAAGGTAGAAAGGTGTAAGCCTCGCTCTGGCTCTTCGATTTTTACTTTTGACTTTCTACTTTTAACTTTCAAGAGCATGGCCTGCTTGGCATGAAGGTCAGGGCCGGTCTGGTTCCAGCGCCGCTGCGCGGCGTGGCGGAGCCGCCGGCCCTCTTTTGCCCCTGGGGGGGGCCAGACGCCGCGCGCCATTGCCACCCGGCATCCATCAAACGAGGGTGACCGCAGGACCGATCTGGAGAAATAGGCGTGGTAACTGCCTGGTTCCGGGCGGTGCGGAAAGACTCACAGCCTTTCTTCTATCTCCATGAGAAAGACGTTCGCCTCGAGGGTACGACCGGCTTGCCGCGCGAGGATGTGAAGGGGCCTGTCCTCCTTCGCACCGACGAGGATCTCGATCTCGTCGCCTTCGAAGACCTCGGCGAGGTAGGTCATCCGGGCGGAACGAATCACCGGGCAGTCGCCGTGTTCCCGATGGAGCCCGTCCAGGGCCCAGCGGACGTACTCGGTATTGTTGACATGTCCGTTGAAATCCAGAGCGCTGAAGGGCACGGAGACGGTACAGGCTTTCGTGTACACCGGGGCCGGTCGCAGGCGGCCCAAGTCGGTGTCCAGCACTTTGAGGCCGGTGGGCGGCAGATTCAAATTGAGCCGGCTCAGATTCCTGGGACGGCTGGTGTGCTTGTCCAGGATCATCCACTCACTGGCCGCGCGAAAGAGCTCGCGGCCGTCCGCGTTTTCGCCGATGAATTCACGCGTGGCAGCCAGGCGTGTGAAGCCGCTGGGCCAGGTCCGGACCGTCAGGCAGTCCCTCCAACGCGGCGTGTCGGTGATCTGGATCCGAAGGTTGGCCAGCACCCAGAAACAATCCTGGCGGTCGAGGTCGGCGAAGCCGAACCCTAACTGTTCGGCGTGCCGGGCGGCGGATTCCTGCAAGTACTGCATGAGTACATTCGGTTTGAGCACGCCATCCGGCCGGCAGTCGAACGCCGCTACCCGAAACCGGTCCTCGTGCGAATCCATACTGTTCGTCCTGTTCTTGTTCCCTGCCCTGCACCGAGCCCGACGGGCGACCCGGGGGGCCTATTATGGCCTCCGCTTCGCCAAAGGACAATGCCGGGCGGGTGATGCCGGCGCGCGATTCCGTGCGCGGAGGAACCGCCGCCCCCCGGGAGGTCGGCCGCGCCACACACGGCTCACGCGTGCCGCAACCGCTGGCTGAGGTGCTGCACGTCATGGCTCATGCCCTGCAGACGTCGGGTCAAGTGGGTGAGTTTCTTCTCGTTGAAAGTGATCTCCGTGAGGTCCTGCCAGTGGCCCTCTTCGTAGCGCATCTTGAAGTCGCGCACGCGAACGGGACAGGCCGTGCAGTCCTCATCGATTTGCCAGTTGCCGTGGATGAGCAGATTCCTCAGGTCCCGCGTGGCTTCGATGCGCTTGAGCGTCCCTTCCAGCAGATCCAAGAGAGAGGCATCGCCCTGGAGTCGGTATCGGGCGATATGCTTGATCTTGCGCAGCAGCACGGACAGGTTCAACTCGTGGATGAGAAAGGGCCCGATTATCAGGCTGTTCTCGGCAATCAATAATTCCAGCAGTGCTTGGAGCTGGTGTTCCAGCGTGGCGAATTGCACGGTCAGCTCACCGATCTTGGCGAAGAGTTTGTCCTTCTGCATGTCGGTCTCCGAATAACGCGTGGGGGGCCATAGAGGAATTATCGGCAAATCCGCCTCCCGGCTGAAAGTCCTCTTTACTTTTGTCGCGCGAATCTGCCTAATATAGGACGATGGATGGAGACCTCGTGGATAGAGCCGCTCCGCGTCCTGGGCGTGAGTTACCGCGCTGCGCCGGGGACGCGCGGCACATGGATGGGTAGAAAGGTCCGCTATGAAGCATGCGGTGTTGTTCGGACTGCTGTTGGCGGTCGTGCTGTCGGCCGGCTGCCAGACGAAACCTCCGCAAGTGAAGAAGGAGTACGACCGGCCGCTGCCGCCCGGGCAACGGGCCCTGCGGAAGATCACCGACCCCAACCGGATGCCGGACTTCGCTCCGGGCTGGCGCGACCTGGAGAGTCTCCAGGTTGCGCTGCGCCACAGCCTCAACTACCTGAACAAGCCCTCCAGTGCCCAGTATTTCCCGTATGGGGACATCCATCGGGACGGCGTCGTCAAGACCCTGGAGGCCTTTCGGGCGATGATTGATGCCGGCGCGCGGAGCGACGAGGTCAACGGCCTCCTCCGGGCGAGCTTCGATGTGTACGAGTCGGTCGGCTGCGACGATAAGGGCACGGTCCTGTTCACCGGATACTACACCCCGATCTTCGACGGTTCCCGGGCGCGGACCGGGCGCTTCCGATATCCTCTCTACAAGACGCCGGACAACCTGGTGAAGGGGCCGGAGGGCCAGACACGCGGCCGACAAGGGCCCGACGGCGAGATCTCCCCGTTTCCGCCCCGGGCGGTGATCGAAGACGCGGGCCTGCTCAAGGGACAGGAACTGGTGTGGTTGGGCGATCCCTTCGAAGCCTACATCGCCCATGTGCAGGGCTCGGCCAAGATCCGGCTCCCGGGCCGCGAGATCATCACGGTCGGCTACGCCGCCAACAATGGACATGAATACCAGAGCATCGCCAAGATGCTGATCGATGACGGCCGGATTCCGAGCGACCAGATGAGCTTGGCCGCGATGATGCACTACTTCGCAAAACACCCGGACCAGGTCGACAAATATGTCCGCAGGAATCCCCGGTACGTGTTCTTCCAGATCAGCGAAGGCACGCCGCGCGGCAGTCTGAACGAGCCGGTGACGCCCTGGCGCACGATCGCCACGGACAAATCCATCTTCCCGCGAGGTTGCCTGGCGTTCGTCTCGACGACCTTGCCGCAGTTGACGCGCGACAGCATCGTCAAGCAGCCGTACGGCGGCTTCGCGCTCGACCAGGACACCGGCGGCGCCATCCGCGCCGCTGGGCGGTGCGACATCTACATGGGCGAGGGCGATCAAGCCGGTCGTCTCGCCGGCCAAACCTACCAGGAAGGCCGGCTGTATTACCTCTTCCTCAAGCCATAGGAGAACAGCCTACCGCGCACTACCTTCGAGCAGTTGGAAGGCAGCCTGCTTGGACCGGATTACGGCAGGCAGATTCCCTGAATCGAATGTCCCGCGTGCGAACTCGGGCATGGGCTTGAGAAAGAGCCTCTCCACGCACATTACTTCGCCCGAGACCTCCTGCCCTTGCGCGTCCTTCTGCACCATTGTCGATTGCGCTGTTCGCGGATACCACAGCCCCGCGTCGGTCCGCGCGAAGTCCAGGACGTCCCGGATTGAGGTGCCACCAGATTCCTCCCATCGGGTGCAAACGTAGTCGTGGCTTGGGTCGAAGTAGAATGTGTGTCCATCAGCGCGCTTCCAGCAGACCAAACCATGGGTTTTGGAGTACTCATCCTCGATGATTCGACCGCTGGGAAGATAACACGGCCAGGCAAACCCGTGCAGGTCTTTGCGGCCGCCGATGTTCCGGCTCTTGCGGCGGGTGCGCTCCCGGTAGTTGTCTACCCGGACCGAATGCTGATACCTGCCATCCCACAGGTTCACCCACAGCAGCGTGAGGCGATCGTCATGCTGGATCCAGTTCAGAACATCCTCCACACTGGTGACGGGACCGGGAACGAGATTCTGCGGCAGCCGAGGCACGTAGCCGAAGTCAAGTGATTTCCACTCGCGTCCAGCCAGGGAGGTGTCTCCCTGAACATAGCGGACATCGATCTGGTGTACTGTCCCTTGTGCCTGCGTCGTGACCACCACAAAGACGTAAGATTGAAGGTTGGCCCGGTATGTCTTGCAGATTCGCGCCAGTTCCTCGACTTCCGGCGTGGGACGTTCATCCATGACCGTCACCGTGCGCGGGACACCGATGTCGTAGAGGTCTCGCGGTCCCTCGGCGGGATACTCGAAACGCGCCTCGAGCGTCGCACGCCGCTGACCTGTGGTATCGACAGCCTCCATCCTCATGGCCAGCGGCAGGGCACTGGCCTTATCCGTGGTAATGCGGAATTGTGCCACACCTTCATCTTCTTCGATGACGACGTGGTAGACCTTCGCCACTGTCTGCTCGAAGGTCTCGACCTGTTCTGTCACGCGTGCGTTGGCCGGGAGGTTCGATCCGAAGAGGTAACTCACGTAGCTCCAGGGGGGATCGTGCGATTCGGGGGCCTGCCCGTACTCGTAAGATACGGTGAGCTTGGCGGACTTGGGCTCATAACATCGCCGTTCGCGGCTGAGGTAGTCGGACCAGAGGATCGGCGCATTGGGGTCGTCACTTTTACTCACGCGGATCTTTCTCTGTGGCGAGAACCACAACTCATGCCGCCTGGTCTGATCGGGTGTCTTGGTCTCCGTCAGGACAACATGCACCCACGGTGTCCTGTTGAGGGCCTCTCGGACTTGGGCGAGCGCAACACGCGAGCCGTCGAACGCCACGCCGAAATGGCTCAGAAGACCCGCCACGGTCGCCAGGACCAGAATACCCGCGGCCATCCTAACCATCGCTTTGCGCCGCCAACGGGCATGCCCGACGGTGGCAGTGCCGTGGAGCGAGGCGAGAGTGGCGTGCCTCAGCCGTTCGTTCACTTCCGTCGGCACTACCACGCGCGACTTGGCAAAGAGCGATCTGATCTTCTTTTGCGTGTTCATGGGAGGTCCTCGCTCTCCAGAATGGAGCGCAATGTCCGGATTCCGTACCTGTACCTGCCCTTGACCGTGTTCACTGACGCGTTTTGCAGCGTGGCAATAGCTCGGAATCGCATGCCACCGTGCATGCGCAAGACAATCACCTCTCTCTGTTCCTCCGGCAGCTTCGCCAAAGCTCCGCTCAGACGCTCCAATTCCTCGTTAGCCGTGATGGTCAAGCTGGGCTCCTCCGACGCCACCGACGAACCATCGGGCAAACGCTCCCGCGAACGCCGTCCGACGCGCAAGAGATCGCGAACACGGTTGGCGGTGCACGCCGCCAGATACGCTCTCAAGCCGCCGGTCAGCCGGAAAGTCGCCAGGTCTTTCGCAAAGGCAACAAAGGTATCCTGAACCGCATCCTCCGCCAGATGTGGGTCATGCGAAAGAGCGACAGCGACGACCAGCAGGTAATCCCGGTATTTCTCATAGACCCGGCACAGAGCATCCCTGTTGCCCCTCTGGCATTGCCGAACGAGATATCGGTCTTCTATCCGCAAAGCAGCTTCTCACCGGCCCGATCGGGCCGTTCACTTATGGAACGTTTCCGGATCGTGTTTGGGTATACGCACGTGCAGATTTTTCGAGTGTGTGCGCGCGGGGCAAGAAGAGACCCCAAAGTCGCCACATTGCGTCTGGGAACCCGAACCCGCCCTGCATGCAACGTGACCGTCGGACGATGGCACAGGTGTGCTGGCCACGGCGCCGTTGGGAGTAGCGCTTCAGGCGGGAAGGACTAATCTGACCCGCGGAAACGCGGGGCTTCAAACAGCCTGATTCTACTTGTCTTGTTTCTTCCCGTCCTCGATCAGCATGTTGCGCAAGTAGAAGTGCAGGTTGCCGTTCCAGGGCTTGGTGCAGATGTCGATGTCGCCGTCGCCGTCCACGTCGGCGGCCTTGGCTTCATGACACTCCTTGCCTTCAAGGATGGTGTGCTCCCGCCACTGTCCGCCCTTGCCGTCGGTATTCTCCCAGATGAAACACTTGAAGGAGGCCTGGGAGATGGGGCCGCCGCCGGAGTAGGCATCCAGGTCGCCGTCGTTGTCGAAATCCGCCACGGCCAGGGAATGGAAGTCCAGCTTCGTATGGTCCGCCGAAATCAGATGACACTGCCAGCTCTTGGCTTTGTCCTGGTTCTCGAACCAGAAGACCCGGGCATCGACCGCATCCGCCTCGGCTTCGACAATATCGAGATCGCCGTCCTTGTCCATATCACAGATCCAGACCTTGATGGCCAGGCCATAGCGTTCGGGCCGGTTGCCGCCGGGCGGGGTCAGGCCGGTCCGCTCCTTCCACTGCATCCCCTTGCCGTCAGCGTTCTCGAACCACACGTCACCGCGCACGACATCGTTGTCTCCATCCCCATCGAGGTCGGCGACCCCTTTCGGGCCGACGCCGCCGTGAATGCCGCCGCCGATCTTGTGCACCGTCCATTTCTCCCGTGGATCGGCCGGCATCTCCTGCCAGACGGTGAGGACCTGATTCTTCTGATCGCTGATCGCGACGACATCGAGCCTGCCGTCACCATTGATATCGGCGGCAACCACATCATGGCAACTGATCGTGCCGATGTCGTAGCGCGCGAAGGGCTCGGTGCGCGGCTTGCCCGTGTTGCGGTACCAGGCCGTACCGGTGATCTGGTCGATCCAACCGTCGCCGTCGATATCGAAGGCGGTGCCGCCGACATCGGTCCTCGCCCCCTGGCCCAGATCGTGCTGAGTCCACCGGTCCGGGCCGTCGTACTCGAACCACCACGTTCTCGTCCGTTCGCCGACGACCCAGTCCAGGTCGCCGTCCTTGTCGATATCCACGAGCGAGGTCTGGCCCATCTGTTTTCCCACCTCCGCAATCTTGTGATACTCGAAGCGCGGCAGGGCGGCCTTTCCGGGGGAGTTGATCATCGCTCCGATCAGGCAGGGGACAATCAACACGGCATTGAAGTGGTTGTGAATGGGACTCATGGTTTCCTCCTGCATACAGTTTGACGGCCTCTTGTCACGGTATTCGGATGCCCCGTTGACGGGTTTCCACACCCGTGTCATATTAACGTCTGTTGACGCTGCATGAAAGGGAGTACCGACGATCTGACGGAACCGTTGACCTGTCCGGCATTCTATGACTGACTGGCAGAAGGCTGGAGTGGCTAAGTCGCTGAGCATAGCACTGCTCGCGGGGGCATTGTTCTGGTCTGGAATCGCGCGGGCTGCCCAGGACGGGTTTGGCACTCTGGCGGATGCCGTGTCCTGGCTGGAGAAGGAGTCGCATCGCATTATCCGGGCGTCCCAACGGACCATGAAGGATGGAACCGCAGCCTTTCCGCCTCAGGCGGGCATCGGCTACGAGGCGTTCTGGCTGCGGGACTACGTCTACACCCTCGAAGGCGCCATCGAGGCGTACTCAGACAAGGAACTGATCGATGCGTGCCGGCTTTTTGTGCGGAGTTTGCGCGCAGATGGGGCAGGGGTCGATTGTGTGAAATTCGACGGTACTCCCATCTACATGCCCGGCTACGGCACGATGGGCAAGAACCCGGTGGCCGATGGGTCCCAGTTCACCGTGGCTGTCGTGTGGCATACCTATCGAAGAACCAAGGATGAGCGACTGCTGCAGGAGAGCATCGAGCCGCTTCTGAAGGCGATGAACGTCGTGCCGCGCAATCCTGCCACCGGTCTCGTATACATCAAGGCGGGCGAGCCGTGGGATCGATGTCCCTATGGGTTCACCGATACGGTCCACAAGCAAGGGGATGAGCTGTTCTGTTCGCTCCTGTTGGTCCAGGCGAGCCGGCAACTCTCGGACCTGCTGACCTGGGCCGGACGCCCGGCCGAAGCCGCCACTTGGCAGAGAGAGGCCCGGCGCGTGGCAGACAGTATTCGCACCGTCTTCTGGGATTCCGACGTCGGGTTATTCCGTGCGGCCACCGTCTGCTGCCGGGAACACGACATTTGGGGCTCGGCGTTTGCCGTGTATCTCGGAGTCGCTGACAGTGAACAGGCAAAGGCCGTGGCCGCCTATTTCCAGAAGAACTACGCGCGCATCGTGCAGAAGGGCCAGATTCGCCACTTGCCCGGAAGCGTGTACTGGGAGAAGGGCTGCCCGCGGGACACCTATCAGAACGGCGGCTATTGGGCCACGCCGACCGGATGGTTCGTTTACACTCTCGATCTGGCTGACCCCGCACGGGCGGATCAAACGGTCCTGGATATGGTCAAGGACTTCCAAGCCGGAGGCGCCTGCGAATGGATCTTCAACGACGTGCGGCGGCTGCCCAACTATCTGGCCAGCGCCGCGCTCCCCCGCGCCGGCATCCGCGCCATGCTGGAACGCCGAGAATCCCGATGAAGATTGGTGCCCTGTCTGGATCGCTGTGCGGATCAACATGGATAACATAGTGGAGAAATGAAAGCAGTCTTGCTGATGATCGCGTCCTTCAATCGGTGAAACTCCACGACGAATGAGGCAAGTGCATGATGCCCGGCGGTTCCTCACGGCGTCGGCCGCGTCGGCGGCAGGCCGGAGGCCTTCCGGAGTGAGACGATCGCCTTGACGTAATCGGCATCGCTGAGGCTCCAGGAACGCGGATCGTTGACCAAAGCTCGGATCGGATTGGGTCCTTCTCCGCCTCTTCTGCCACCGCCCATGCCGGCCCAGGTCATCCACCAGGTCCAGCCGGGCTGCTGGGCCAAGATCTCTATCGTTGGTGCCCGGCCCACCTCGGCCAAGGCGAGCGGTTTGCCCGCCGCCACCTTGAGCAGGTCGTCGTAGTACGACTGCTTGAACTCGCCATAAACATCCAGCGAGGCGATGTCGAAGTACTCGGCGCCGGGGTAATAGTCCGCGAACTGTCGGTCCGCTCGCTCGGGCCGGTCCACGCTCCAGACCCAGACGAGGTTGTTGAGCTTGTGGTAATTGACGTAGCGATCGAAGATCTGGCGGTAGAGCCGGGCCGTGCTGTACTCGCCGCGCCGACCACCCCACCAGAACCAGTCGCCATTCATCTCGTGGTAAGGGCGCCATAGTACAGGAACCCGCGCCTCCTGCAGTTGCTTGAGGAACCCCGCGACGGCATCGACCTGGGCGCACCAATGCTTGTACAGTTCCGTCCCTGGTGTCAATACGTCCTTGAACTGCCCATCCGTGAGCTTACCCTGGACGCTCGCGAGTTTCTCCGGGGCTGGGGCGCTTCGGCTGGGCCGGAACGTGACGGGCTCATCCGCCGTCGGTGGTACCGCGTGCCAGCAGATCGTAACGATCGAGCCCAGGCTGTACTGCCGCTTGCACTCGGCGACAATCTCCGGACGGGCCAGATACGAATCCTGGTTGCCCTCTTGGGCAAAGCCCCAGTCTTGGCCATAGACAGCCGGCACTTTGCCCCAGCTCTGGGCTGCCTGTTGGGTGTACTTGTCCTTGGTATTAGGGAAGTTGTGCTGACCGGTCATTGTGTGTCGGCCGGAAAGGCGGTAGATGAGCTTGAGCAACTCCACCGCTTCCGGTGCGGCATTCGGCGTCACGGGCTTGATGATATGTTCCGAACCCCACGCCCCGGCACAGACGAATCCCGTGAACAGCCAGACCGCCATCACCCGATACTCCATAACGCACGCTCCTATTCTCCAAGACGGACTGCTTATCGTTAGCCCGTGGCATAGAGACTACGGGAAAGGACTGGGTTGTCAAGGATGGGCCGTGAAGAACCCGTGTGTGCGGCGGGCGTACAGTAGTATCCCGGGATGAGCAGCAAAGACGGGTCGATCAAGGAGCGATACGATAGGAAAGGTGAACCGCCATGGCCAGGTACGGGAAAAAAGCCTCTGACAAGGTCGAGAAGACCATGCACGAGCGGAAGAAGGGGACCTTGAAGAGCGGCCGGTCCGGCAAGAAAGTCAAAAGCCGCGAACAAGCCATCGCGATCGGATTGGATCAGGCGCGACGCGAGGGCGCCAAGGTCCCGCCCCAAGAGTCTTCCTCAAGGAAGAAGTAGCGGCGGAGCAGCGCCGATGCCAATGGACCCATCTCCTCAGGAGCCAATTCTCGGCGGGCCCCGGCAAGGACTTTCTGCCTGTGGCGCTTGCAGAGATCGTCCGGTGGCGGTACAACGTGCCGGACGAAGGTGTTTCAGAACCGGGCATTGGAGGCCGAGTCATGCGTGTGCCGTGGGACCGTGGCGGAATACGATGGTACTTGATTCTGGTCGGTTTAGCGCTGGGACGAGCGAGTCCTGCCACGATTCTCGCGGGCACGCCGCTGCTGCTGCTGGGCATCGCACTGCACCTGTGGGCCAAGGGCTGCCTGCACCAGAATAAGGAAGTCACCACCTCCGGGCCCTACCGCTACGTGCGTCATCCTTTCTATCTCGGCAACCTGCTGATCGATGCGGCTCTGGTGCTGATGTCGGGATCGCTGCTCCTTGGTTGCGCGTTTCCGTGGTGGTGGGCCGTCGTGTATATCCCGGTGATGCGACGGGAGGAAGCGACGATGGCGGGCCTCTTTGGCCCCCAGTACCAGGCGTACGCCGGCCGTGTTCCCTTGCTGTTTCCCACGGCGCGTCCGATTCCCGCAGGCTCCGGCTTCTCCTGGCGGAATCCCAACATTTTCGCGGTGGAAGTGCCCCGGGCCCTGCGGTTTCTTTCCTATCCGCTTCTTTTCGTTCTGGCCTACGAATGGCGCACCACGGGGTGGGCTTTTCCGCCGCCCCTTACCCCGTTGATCTTCTGCGCGCTGTGGGCCATCCTGTTGCTCACGGTGGCGGCTTGGCAAGTTAAGCGGATCGCCCGCTGCCGTGCCCGGCGCGACGCCGCCCCGACGAGTTGTGTGGCGGCGGAACGATGATCTTCCTTGTCAACGACGGAGAGCCGGTTGTCAGAAGGGCCTAAAGGTCATGAAGACGTGGACGCCAATTCTGATCCTGGCCGTTGCTGTGGTGGTCTTCCTGCTGATGAGACGGACATCCCGTCCCGGAGTGAATCCCGCCGGCCCGCGGAATCCGGGTTCGACCCTGGAGCAGAAGCTGGCGGTTCTTGCCGATGGTGGTTTCCGGCTGGCCGAACCGTTCACTGGCGACGATCTTCTCCAATCCTGGGACCGGGTGGATTACGAGAAACCGGGCTACGATCTGATCCTGGTGGCGCTGGGCATGACGGAGGAACAGGAGCCGTGGCGGCCCCATTGTGTCAACCTGTGGCATTTCGATACCGAATGCATCGAGGATCATGGCGACTACAAAAAGATCGCCGAACGCATGGCCGAAATGGCGCAGGGTTCCCTGACCCTCGAGAATATCCAAGATTACGTGGACGTCGAGAACAAGGAAGCTTGGCTTTCCTTTTCATTTCAGGGCCGGGACATCAAGATCCCCTGTGAAGTGACAGACGACTGGGTTGACCCCAGCGTCTTCAGCCGCTTTGTGGAGCTGCTGGGCCAGTCGGACGCATCCAAGGTTTACGTAAGCTATGACCTTGGCGGGCAGGACTGCCTTATTGGTTGTGTAACTAAGGAAGACCTGACGAAACTGAACCGCGGGGGGATCAGGTTTGTACCTCTGAAGTGAGCCGTGAGTCCGTCGTTCGTAGGGTGCGTGCCACGCCCCGCTCAGTCAAAGGCCCAGAAGGAGGTCGAGGCTATGTCCTACCTACGCATGACCATCGGCCGGTGGACGATGGATCTGGGTTCCGCCGAAGCCGGGGAGGTCTTCCAACGGATCCAGGAAGAAGGGGTCTCCGTCTTCCGTAGGCAGCCGGGGTTCATTCGTTACCGGCTCATGCGTGCGGATGCTCACACCACCATTGCCGTGGCGGAGTGGGAGTCGGAGCAACTCGGCACGGCGGGCGCACAACGGTTTCGAGACTGGCTCAAGAGCAGCGGGATCGCCGAGAAGCTCACCCTGGAAGCCCATGCCGGCCAGGTCGTGGTGGCCTCTTGAGGGGGATATGTGACGGGATAGTCGAGGTCGATTCCGGCCGTCTGCAAGCGGTTCCGGAGTGATGAGCTCGGGGTGGAGACGGAAACACCTCCTGCGGAAAGGCGTCATGAAGCAGGTTACCATCGGTAATCAAACATTCAGCAAGGTCCTCTGCGGAACAAACCCCTTCTACGGTCATTCCCATTTCAGCGAGGCCCGGAATGCGGAGTATCTGGCTCGCTTCGACGATCAGAGGATCGAACGAACGATACGCGAGTGCCTCCGCCGGGGTATCAACACGGTGGAATCGCCTGCCAACCAGCGGATCGTCTCGCTTCTCGCGACGCTGCGGGACGGGAGATCGCAGCCGATTCACTTCGTGGGCACCACCCGGATTGACGAGACGTCAGACATCAAGAGCCACCAGCGGAAGCTGTCCTTTCTGATTGAGAATCGGGCCGCGATCTGCGTGGTCCACTCCCAATACGTTGACCGGCCGAGAAAAGCCGGTTCCATCGAGGGGCTGGAAGGGCTCCTCGAGACGATTCACGCGGCCGGCCTGCTGGCAGGCATCTCCACGCATCGGGTCCAGACCATCGAGTTGTGCGAGGCGCAAGGTTACGGAATCGACGCCTATATGTTCCCGCTGAACCTGTCCGGATTCGTCTATCCCGGCTACGACGGGAATGAGTCGGTGCGGGAGCGGGTCGACGTTGTTCGCGGCGTTTCCAGGCCGTTCATCCTGATCAAGGCGCTGGGGGCAGGACGCATCCCCCCCAAAGAGGGACTCGAGTTCCTCGCGGAGAACGCAAAGCCCAATGACTTGATTTCCTTGGGACTTGCATCCGAACAGGAAATCGACGAGTCGTTGGGGTTGATCGAGACAATATTCTAAACGGACGGACCGGTCTCGATGACGGTGGCCCAGGGCAGTTTCTGCATGATGATCGCGGCGGCGAGGTTGGTCCACTTCTGACAGGCGTCGAGCACCACGCTGTCGCTGCTGACGACGATCGTGTCCATCTTGCTCAACTCGGCGTCGGGGCTGATCGTGAGGCGGATTTCCCAGGGCCAGTCGTTTTCGCGGGCGAGCTGACTGATGAGGGTCTTCAGTCGGCCGCTGTTGGAGACCGGGCTATCCAGAAGCCACAGGGCTGCGGTAACGTGAATCTCCGTAAGGAATTCCCCGATGAACTTCACGGCGGGGACTGTTTCTTCGACCTTGCGATACGTGCCGTGGATGCTGGCCAGGTCGCGAAAACAGCCGTCGCGGCCCCGGAAGATCAAGCCGCCGCTCAGGGCCGCCTCGATGGTGATCAGTAAGTTGTAACCATCAATGGCAAGCGGCTGGCCGGTCAGGGCTTCGATGGACACCCGACGGGCGAGTCTGGCGTGCTGCTGCTGATCGGAGCAGGAGCTGCGCATCATGGCCAGCCGCTGCCTTTGGGTCAGAGAGAACCGGTCGCCAACGAGCTTCAGGGCGCTCGGGGCCGCATAGCCTTTCGTCAGGAGCAGCGAGAAATCCGCCACTGCCTCGCGCAAGCGGGGGAGCACGGCCGGGGCGAACAACTCCGCATCATCCGGATGCGGCCCTCGATGTTCTCTCGTGTCAGGCACGTTTCTGATTTACGATTGATGAATTATGATTTATGATTCAGCAGTCGCACGTAGGTGCTATGTGTCGTGCTCCATGCACGCCGAAATCATAATTCATAATTCATAAATGATAAATCGAAATGCCCAGTCATAATCTGGCCCGTGTTCAGATCGATGATCTTGACCTCCTCGGCTATTCGGTGGCCGGCGAGGAGACGGTGGTCGGTCTGCCGCAGCTCGACGTCTGTTTCGATATCGGCAAGGCCCCGGATCAGCTCATCCCCATCAACCACGTTCTGATCACGCATGGGCACATGGACCACTCGGCAGGCTTCGCGTACTACCTCTCGCAGCGGAACTTCAGCGGCATGGCCCCCGGCACGATTCTGGCCCCGGCTAACCTGATTCCGGCCATGCGCGAGATCTTGGCCGCCTGGGGCCATCTGGACGGCAACAAGATCCCCGGCAGACTCGTCGGCGTTCGGCCGGGCGATGAAGTGCAGATCAAGCCGAACCTCTTTGCCCGCGTCTTTCCCGTGAAGCACAGCCCGGGTGCGGTCGGCTACTGCGTCCTGGAAAAGTGCAAGAAGCTCAAGCCGGAATACCTGGAACTGACCGGCCCGCAGATCGTGGAATTGAAGAAGCAGGGCATCGAGATCGATTACCCGCTGGAATTTCCCATCGTCAGCTATCTGGGTGACACGCAATACGTGGACTTCTGCCAGCTCGAATACATCGCCAACAGCAGGATCCTGATCGCCGAGTGCACATTCTACGAAGTCGATCACGCCGGCCGGGCCGAGGCGGGCCGGCACATGCACGTCAACGAGCTGGCCCATCTGCTCTCGTGCATGAAGAACGAGCACATCATCATCACGCATACGACACAGCGGACGCCCATGCAGGAAGTCCGTCGGGTCCTGGAAGAAGCCCTGCCCCCGGAGGTCTACGCAAAGACCACGATTCTAATGGACCGCCGTTCGAAGAAGAGGTGAGGAGATGGGGCGAATGAGAACTTGAAGGTCGGAAGCCCCTGCGATGGTCGACCCTGCAGAGTAGGCACGGACACGAGTTGGTCGGGCTTGCCCGGAACCCCGGAGATCGAGTACAATGACGGATGTGTTTATGACGTACCCAGGAGATATGCAATGAATGACGAGATAGTCATTGATCCTCGGGTCTGCAACGGAAAGCCCGTCATTTCCGGCACCCGGATTCCGGTCACCGTGATTCTGGATCAACTCGCCGAAACGGGTTCCGTGGAAGAGGTGCTGTGCCGCTATCCGGAACTCTCGCCCGAGCAGGTCAAAGCCGCTTTGCGATACTGCCATGCCATGATCGACCATACGGAAGTCGAACCCGAAGCGGCGTAGGAGGTCCGCGTGCGCCTTTTCCTGGACCAGATGATCGATCGCTGCATAGCGGAGGTTCTACGGACCGCAGGCCATGATGTTGAGGCTGCCGCACAGGTGGGTATGGCCCGGGCGGACGATCTGGAGATTCTGGAATATTGTGTGAAACATGATCGTGTTCTGGTCACCCTTGATGAGCATTTTGGCGACTGGACCGTGGCGAAGCTGACTACGCACGCGGGTGTTATTCGGCTCAAGGTCCATCCGACGGGCTCCCGTACCATTGAGCAGGTGCTCGTCCCTTTTCTCCGCCGGTACGCAGAACGCGACTTTCACAACACCTTGGTCATCGTCAGACCCACTGGCGTGCGATGGGTTCACACTCCCAGTCTTGTAGGGTGCGTATCACGCACCGCTTTGTGCTGTGTCCCGGCAGTGGTCCGCACGGGTCCGCAGGACGATCACGAGCAGCGCGGCCAGAACCGGGGCAAAGACGGCCCAGCCGAGATTGGCGTAGCTGGAAACCAGGGCCATCCGTGCGTATTCCTCGGTATTGACACAGCGCACCGCCGCCGTGCGAAAAAGGAACTCGAAACCGAGTAGGGCGACATCCAGCACGGCCAGGCCGCCCAGCAGCCCCACCAGCCCGGGCAGGGAAATCGTACGCAGTCTGCTGGCCAGTCGGCTCCAGGAGCAACGCCGGACGCCTACCCATATGATCAGCAAGAGTGCGGCCCCCGCCACGACTTTGGCCGCGACGCCTACCCAGGCGAGTGCCGTGACGCCCGCGCCCTGCTCAAGGGCCACCAGCATCCCGCCATGGGAGATGCCGACCGCTACGTAGCCGGCCAGGATGTAAACGAGCACGCCCAGCGCCATCCAGGACAGGCGCAGCAGGGAACGACGGTCGGTATTGACCTTCTCGTACTCTATTTCCAGTGCTTCGATCGCGCCGAGCCGGTGGCGCGCGATCAGGAACGATTCCATCTCGGACAGCCCGAGGGGCTGGAGTCGTTCCATTTCCTCGCGCAGATGGCTTTCGAGTTCGGCGACGTCGGAAGCCCTGAGCGTGTCGGATGTCTGCAGGGCAGTTCGCCACTGCTCGATCCATTTCTCTACGTCAGACATGGTCTTACCTCCCACAACTGTTGCAGGGTGTTGTGTACGAGCATCCACTGGCTCCGGTGTTCGGCCAGGGCCATGGAGCCTTGCTTCTTCAGCCGATAATACTTGCGCTCCCGGCCGGTCTCGCTGGTCTCTGCGTAGGACTCGACAAGGCCCTGCTTCTCCAAGCGATGCAGGACCGGGTAAAGCATGCCATCGGTCCACTCCATTTTGCCCCCGGACAAGTCCCGCACGCGCTTAATGATGGCATAGCCGTAGCTATCCCCCTTCGCGAGGATAGATAGAATCAGCGGTGTCGCCGAGGCCGCGATCAGATCTTTGGAAACTGCCATTGTCTGTACTCCATCACGATTACCTTACACTGCGATGCATAGTACTTCTATGTATATCCTTCGTCAAGCGGATTTCCCAAGAATATTTGGATTCTTTTTCGCGGCGCTACATGGGCGGGCGAGAATAGGTCAGGCAGGCATCCACAAGTTCGTCGATGATGGCGGTGCCGGCGCACATGACTTTGTCCGCGCCGCCCCAATAGAGCTTGAGCGTCCCGTCGTCTTCGGGGACGGCTCCGCAGGTGAAGACAATGTTGTGGACGTAGCCGACGACCTCCCACGGGTCTTCGGGCTGCAGGATCCAGCGGTCGCAGACGCCGAGGATACGGGCCGGATCGTCGAGCCTGTGGAGGGCCACGCCCAGCCGGTAGACAGCCCCATCCATCGTGAGGAAGACGCCGTGATAAATGCTCAGCCAGCCTTTGCTCGTCTTGATCGGCGGGGCGCCGGGGCCGGTCTTCATCTCATCCCAGTGGTACTGTACCGGCTTCATGACGACCCACGAGTCGCCCCAGTAGACCAGGTCGGGCGAGTAGCTGATCCAGATCGACCACGGGCTGATCTCCGAGTGCGGCCGGTCCAGGCGGACGTATCGACCCGCGATCTCTTCCGGAAACAGGACCGTGTTGCGATAGTCGGCCTGAGTAATGAGAGAGACGCGCTCGACGGACTGAAAGTCGGTGGTCTTCGCCAGCGCGATCCGGACGCCGTGGCGGGAGTAGGCGCTGTAAGTGATGTAGTAGACGCCTTCCAGCAGCGTGATGCGCGGGTCTTCGACGCCATACTCTTCGTACTCTGAGAAGGGCGGCTCTTTGCCCGGCGTTAGGAACGGTTCCGGACGAGGCGTGAAGTGAAAGCCGTCCGCGCTCTCGGCCAGACCGATGATCGACCGGTCGGTGTCCAAGTGCGAACGAAAGAGCATGATGTAACGGCCCTTATATTTCGTGACCCCCGCGTTGTGGACCGTCTCGACCGGATAAGGAATATCCTGCGTGGTCAGGACGGGATTGCCTTGGTAGCGGGTGACGAATCGTCTCTTCAAGCCAATATCCTCCTTGTGCGCTCCGTTTGGAGTACCGCCTGTTCGGAGTACCGCCTTCAGGCGGGAAAGACCGGTCCGACCCGCGTAACCGCGGTACTCCGAACAGGCTACGGGAGCGGCCGATGCTCTTTCATCGCCTCCCGGCGAAAGATCTCCTCATACACCTGCTCGTAGCGCTCGGCCATGCGGGCGATCGAGAAGTTCTCTTCCACATGCTGCCGGCAGTACCGGCGCTCGATCTTATCTACTTGGCCGACCGCGGTGACGGCTTCATCAATATTGTGGACGAGATAGCCCGTCACCCCGTCCTTGATGACCTCACGGCAGGAGCCCAGGTCCATCGCGATCACCGGCACGCCGGCGGCCATCGACTCCGCCATCACGAGCCCGAAGCGCTCGGGAATCGTGTTCAGATGCAACGTGGCGTACGCCTGTTGAAACAATGCGTCCCGCTGCGCTGGGTCGGCGGGACCGACGAACTGGATGGAGGAATCGTTCAAGTGAGGTTTGATGAAGTTGTCGAAGTAAAACTGGTCCTGGATGATACCGGCGATGATCAGGTCCCGGCCGCACCGCTGGGCGACTTCGATGGCCAGATGGGGACCTTTGTCCAGATGAATTCGCCCGAGGAATAGCAGCTTGTCGCCGGGTCGCTCGTGAAAGGTCAGGTTCGACAGGTCGATGCCGTTGTAGACAGTCCCGAGGTACGGCAACTCCGGGTCCCGGTCGGAATCGCTGATCGAGACATAGTAGGTGTCCCGGTAGTTGCGGTAGACGCGCAGGATATCCGGGTGTGAGAAGCCGTGAATGGTCGTCAACATGGGTGTCCGGATAAACGGCAAATACGTCAGAGGCAGATAGTCGCAGTTGTTGTGGATCAGGTCGAACTCGCCGGCGTGCTCCAGGGTCTTGGAGGTGTGCAGGCACATCGAGACCCAGCCGATCTGGGTCCGGTCTTCTTCGTACCCCCGGTCGATGAAACTGACGAGCCGGGCCTTCGTCACGGAGTCCTTTGTCGCAAAGAGGGTGACGTTCTTCCAGTCCCGGGCCACGAGGCCCTCCGTATTACTACTTGTCAGAATCTTGTTTTCTTGCGCAAATTTCCCCGGGATGCTGCCGTGAAGCCTGAGAACACAAACGCTTATGTCTCTCGCAAAGACGCAGAGATCGCCAAGGATTCATGGGTTCGCCGTCCTCTG
>CAYHAJ010000082.1:0-8621 GCA_964354535.1 uncultured Pirellulales bacterium | reverse complement strand
GGTTCGATGCTTGACCTTGCCGTCCTGGCGGTAGGTCTCCCGCAGCAGAGAGCAGGTGTACTTGCCTTGGCTTTTGGTCTTTTCGAGGTACATACTGGCTACCATTGTAGCCACATGAAATCACCAATCAAGCATAATATTACATTATTACAAATATTATGTGTATATATTACTGGCTACATTTCTGGGCACAAATCGCCATAACTCAAGTTCCGATAAGGCCTTAAGTCAGAATCGATATGGAACATCCGTTGGAATTTTGGATTTGTTTCGGATTTCGGATTTGGAATTTCGGATCTCCGCTCACCGCTATTTCTTTGCCGCCACGGCTTTGGTGCTCTTGAACTCGTCGAGAATCGCCTGAGTCTGGTCGGCCGTCTTGGGCGGCCACTCGCCCCGGGCTTGGAGTTCCTTGAGGCGATCGAGCGCCTTGGCGTTCACGATGGTGCGGCAGCGCGGGAAACGGTTGCAGCCGAGGAAGGGGCCCCGCTTGCTCTTGCGCAGGACCAGCTCGCCGTCCTTGCACTTGTAGCACCGAACGCCGGTGGACTCGGGCTTGGGCTTGGGCGGCAGCGGATTGCCTTCCTTGTCCAAGCGCAGGGTGGTCTTGCAGGTGGGGTAATCGCTGCACCCGAGGAACGCTCCGAACCGGCCGTTCTTGCGGACCATGGGCTTGCCGCAATTGGGGCATTTATGGTCGCTAATCTCATCTTTAACCATCTTGCCTTCCTTGTCGACCGGGGAGGCGAACTTGCACTCGGGGTATCCGGAGCAGCTCAGGAAGCGGCCGTTCTTGCCGAACCTGTACACCAGCGGCCGGCCGCAATCGGGGCACGAGTACTCGCTGGGCGTGCTCTCCGCCTTGGCATGCTTCATCTCCTGCTGCGCCGTCTCCAGGTTGACTTTGAACGGGCCGTAGAAGTCCCGCAGAACACGAACCCAGTCGAGATGCTGGTCCTCGATCTGGTCGAGTTGCTCTTCCATCTGCCGGGTGAAGGCGATATCCATGATCTGGGGGAAGTACTCGTTCAGCTTGTCGGTGACGACCTCGCCGAGATCGGTCGCATAAAACTTGTGATCTTTCTGCTCGACATAGCCGCGGTCCTGGATTGTGCTGATGATCGGCGCGTAGGTGCTCGGACGACCGATGCCCTCCCTTTCGAGCGTCTTGACCAGGGAGGCTTCGTTATACCGGGCCGGCGGCTTCGTGAAATGCTGCTCGGGCTTGATGTCCACCGTCGCCAGCGGCTGGCCCACCTGCGTCGGCGGAAGCTGCTGCTCGGTCGAGGCAACCGGCCAGACCCTGCCGAACCCGTCGAAGACCAGAACCCGGCCGGTCGCCCGGTACAGGGCAGAGCCAAGGCTCGTCGACGCCGTGAGACTCAGCGTCGTCACGTTCCACCGCGCGGGCTCCATCTGGCAGGCCACGAAGCGGCGCCAGATCAGATCGTAGAGCTTGAACTGCTCCTCATTCAGGTACTGCTTGATCTCCGGGGGCGTCAGGTCCACGTCGGTGGGCCGGATGGCCTCGTGGGCCTGCTGGGCAGACTTGCTCGACGCATAGAAGTTCGGCTTTTCCGGCAGGTACTTCGGCCCGAAACGATTCTGAATGTGGTTCCGTACTTCGCCCAGTGCCTCACCCGACAGGTGGGTGCTGTCTGTTCGCATGTACGTGATCAGGCCGAGCGAGCCCATCGAGCCGAGGTCGATGCCCTCGTAGAGTTGCTGGGCGACCGCCATCGTTCTCTTGGCGCTGAAGCCGAGCCGATTCGCGGCCGCCTGCTGCAGCGTCGAAGTAATAAAAGGAGGCGAGGGCCGGGACACCGATTCCTTCGTCTCCATATTGCTGATCTGGAACCGGGCGTGCTCCAGCTCCCCGAAGACCTTCCGGGCCTCTTCCTCGTTGGAAGCCTTGAACTTCGCCGCGCCGATCGTGATCAGCTCCGCCTCGAAGGCATGATGCTCGGCCAGCCATCGGCCCTGCTCTTCGACGGTCGGTCCTTTGCCGGTGTTCGCCTTGGGGGCGATAAAATCGAGCCACGGCTGCTGATAATTGCTGTTCAGATCAGTCGTGAAGACGGCCGGGATCAGCCAGTATTCCTCGGGCTTGAACGCGCGGATCTCCCGCTCCCGCACGACGATGATCTTGACCGCCACCGACTGCACGCGTCCGGCCGACAGGCCCCGCGTCACCTTTTTCCACAGCAGCGGACTGATCTCATAGCCCACAATCCGGTCGAGGACCCGCCGGGCCTGCTGCGCCATGACTTTGTCGAGATTGATTCGCCCCGGTTCCGCAAACGCCTCCTGGATCGCCGTTTTGGTGATCGCGTTGAAGATCACCCGGTAGATCCGGTCGTCCGAGACGCCGAGAATCTGCGCCAAATGCCAGGCGATGGCCTCCCCCTCACGGTCAAGGTCTGTCGCCAGATAGAGCTTATCGCACTTCTTGGCCGCCGCTTTCAACTGGGTCACCACAGCCTTCTTGCCCGGCATGATGTCGTAAGTCGGCGCGAAATCGTGCTCGAGGTCGATATTCAGCCCTTTGGAGGGCAGATCGCGAATGTGCCCCATCGAAGCCTTGACCTCGAAGTCCGAGCCGAGATAGTGATTGATCGTCTTGGCCTTGGCGGGCGACTCGACGATCACCAGCGATTTGTGCGAATTCGATTTTGCCATCTGCCTGCTTCAGTTGAAACGCTGCTTCATTACTTGCGCCGGCGCAATCCGGTTCGGCCTCTTCACCAGCAATTGGGAGCCTTTCGGAACTTATCGGCTGTTGGGCTTCCAACATTTAGACCGGACAGATACAGGTGAACGCCCGGTCTGTCAACAGAATTGGTCCGGCCCAGGGCGACCATGCCCCCTGTCCCGAAGGAAGCTATGCAGGCCGGACCAGCCGGGGCAGCCCCGGAAATTGGCTTTGTTTTTCCGGGCTGCTTCCGGCGCGCCGTCCATCATAACTCTTTTCCCATAAAGCACTTGCCGTTCCCGGCAATCTCTCACAATTGGCTTTGTTTGACGCGCCCGACAAAAGTCGGAATCCGTCGAACCGATCCCTGATATCCGCCCGGAAACGCGGCTCGGAATCCGATTCCGGGACTTTTGTCGTAGGCGTCTTGTTTTGACACATTTGCCTCCCGCAACGGCTCCACTTCCAGCTTCGCCGGCTGTTGCCTCTTCCGTCCCCGCTGGAGAATTGGCTTTGTTTTACCACAGCCCTGAGGTGGTCGCATTTGTCATAATTCCTTTTCTACAAAGCACTTGCCATTTCTGGGCGTTCTGGAGAATTGGCTTTGTTCAGCACAATTGGACTGAATGGCGGCTGCCTTCCCCGGCCTGATGATCGCCTGTGGTTGTCCAGGCGCAGAGTGCAACCGAAGGACCAAGTCCCCAAGGGGGCCCGAGGCTCAGACAAGGCAACCCCCTGCAAGCACGGGGATCCTCGGGGATGGTGGCACTCGGCCATTCACGACGATACCCTCCGCATCTGTACTCTCCTGTCTGTGCTCCGCTATTATGTTTTTTTATTATCTTACGAGTGATTCAATTGTCTGTCAAATGAATTCTCGGCCATTTCGCGGGAGTTGCCTCCGAATTCCGGCCAGGCCGGACGGGTCCTGATCCCGCGTGAGTTCGCGCGCTGCAATTTCCCGATGCTACGGCTCGAACAGAGCGCCGAAAGATGCGTACAGTACATGGTTGCACACAAAGGCTGAGGGCTAAAGTCCTCCTTCCTCCTACCTCAGCCTTTTTTATGCGCCCATCGAGTTCCCGGGAAGTCCACAAACGGGCGGATAGGCCTGCTCTTCCTGGTGAGGCAAAAAACCTGAAGGGTCTGCGACGACAGTTCGCCGCCAGTCGAGGGCGGGGCAAAGACCCAAGTTCTTGTGCGGGCGACAGCAGAAGGCTACCACGCTTTGTATCCAGAGCCTGCCCCTACGCCGCCGGCCTACGCCCGGTGCGGGGCGTTGAACAGGTTTTCGCGTATTTTCCGAGAATTTTTCTTGTCAGGTCCCCTGCGGCAGTATATAGTACCTCAAGTTGGATTTGGTCCTGAGTAGTAGTCGTAAGCACTATAACAGGGCTGGGGTTATCTCGCTTTTCCTCTCCCTCCGCTCCTCAGCCCTGTTTTTCTTTGCGTTCCCCTCGGCCGGCACCGGCTCTCGCGGCACAGACCCTTCGCGCCTCGCGCGGGCTCATTGGTCGTATTCGTCCTCGCTGTACGGCACCCCCGGCTTGGTTCAAAGCTGGGCAACACTCTTTCCGGCTGGCGGGTGGCGAGAGTGTTCCCACCATCGGGGCCAAACTGAACCACGCCGCCCCCCCTGGGAACCAGCGATCCTAAGATCCTACGGCGCAAGAACTTGGCCGAGCACTCCCGCCACATCAGGTCAGGGATCTCCTCCCCGGCGCCTTACGATATTCGACTCTGCGCTTGCGCGTATTGCTGGTGCCGACGATAGGACTCAGACGCGGCGACATCGAGGCCATCCGTGTTGGCGACATGGCGCACGGCACATGCGGGCAGCCTTCCTGACACAACAACCGTCACTGTGGACGCAAGGGCAATACGGGGCCGACCACATTACCCTGCGATGTCTGCGTCAAGCCACGTTCACCTGTGTCCGATTCACGGGGCCAAGTCCGTAGTTACTCTGTCTCGGCTCCCTTCACCTGTTCGGCTGCGGCCGGGGAAATGGCACGCCACAACCGAATCGTCTTATCCTCACTGCACGAAGCGAGGACCGTTCCGTCCGAGGAAAAGGCCAGGCCAGAGAAGACCGCCGTTCCATCGTTGGTTCTCCTGCACACGATTGAAGGGACTCGCTCACGTCACGGCGATTGTCCGCTCTCCAGCCTCTTCTCCGCGGCCCCGATCTCCGCGAACGATGGGGCACGTAACAAGCGCAGCCCATCGCTGCCCACCGACACGACTGTATCACTCCCCGAGAGGATAGCGAGGCCGCCCCCCCGCATGGACTCGCGCTGTGCTTGGAATGTCCCAACGCTCTGCAGACTGCCTGTGTCCCAGACGTCCAGTGTGGCCGGCAGGCCGCTTGCGAACACACGCTTGCTGTCTCGTGAAATGGCCACGGAGTTGTAGGCGTTCAACGCTCCCTTGAACGCCTTGATCAAGGTGCCTTTCTGCAAGTCCCAGAGCGTGACCAGGGGATCGTTCGACGCTGCCGCCAAGAAACGCTGGTCCGGCGATATCGCCAGTGCCCTGATAGACATCGTGTGATACGGATGCGACCACAACTTCCGCGGACCCGGGATCTGCCAAGCTTCCACCACCCCAGCGCGACAACCGATGGCCATGAACTGATTGTCCGCCGAGAAGGCCAGGCAATACGGCGAGTTCGGGGCAGAAGACAGATTCGTCAGCGGCGTTTTCGTTTCCAGGTCCCAGAGCTTGAACACGCCGTCCCTGGTGCCGACGCCGAGCATTTCCTCGTCGGGCGACAAAGCCAATCCCCAGCAGTTTAGAACTCTGGTCTCCAGGACCGCCAAGAACTCACGGGTCTGCGTATCCCACACGCGTACTTGACCGGTTGACGTCAGCGTGTACAGCCGTCGGCCATCCGAAGAAACGGCCAATGCCTTCGTGTAGCCGCCCGCTGGGTTGCGGATAACGTTTGTGTCCGGGAGCGATCCCCGGGCCAGCAGGCGGAGAGTAGAGGTATCCCAGACGGCAAATGCATTGTTGGTCGTCAGCACACAAAGCTTGCTGCCCTCGGTCGAGAAGTTGAAGGCGTCGATCCCAGTGGGCAACGAGAGTTCGGTGGTTTCATGCGCTTTGGAACCCGCATCCCAGATACGCACGGTCTTATCCTTGCCGCCGCTGGCGAGATATTTCCCGTCGGGCGAGAAGGCCAAAGGCCAGACCTCGTTCCAGTGGCCCTGTAATCGCCCCGCAACTTGCCACGTCGCTGGATCCCAAAGAACAATCACGTGGGCCGCGCCCGAGATAGCCAGTATCTTTCCATCCGGAGAGAACGCCACGCCCCCGACCCAGAATCCTGGGTACTCCACAGGGGGACGCTCCTGACGTGTTGCGACCTCCCAGACTCGCAGGTTGGGGTTCCCGCCGCCATTGGCAGCACAGGCCAACAGGGTGCCGTCCGGAGAGAAGACCAGGGAGCCCAGCGCAGCACGACTGAATCCGGGCAGGGATGCCAACGGTCGTCCGGTCGAAGCGTCGAGCAGAAGTACAGTGCGTTCATTCGACGCCGCCGCCAACAAGGCACCGTCCGGAGAGAGTGCCACACGCCATCCCGCTGGGACCGCTGTTTGCCAGATTTCATGCCGGGTGAGGGTGTCCAATATTCGGAGAGTTGTGCCCTCATAAATGGCCAGGCGGCTTCCATCGCGTGAATACGCCACCGACCACACAGAGGCCTCACGAGAGAACCCATCCACCTTCCGCCCGGTCGGACCATCCAGAAAGCAAACCTCTTTGCCGACGGCCACCGCAACGGTCTGGCTCTTCGGGACAAAGCATAGATCGGAGGGCTCGGACGCGAAGCTGATGGCGGCGACTTCACGCCGTGCCACCACATCCCAGATCTTCACGGACCGATCCGGACTCGATGTGGCGAGCAAATTCCCATCGTCTGAGAAGACGGCGAAATCGACGGCTCGGTCGTGCGACCCTAACGTGCAGCGCTCATCGCTCCGACTGCGACTCCAGAGATAGCGCCACTCCCAACCGCGCAGATCAGAGAAGGGTTGAGCATCGGGAGTCGCAAGACCGAGGTTGGTCGGACGATACTTGTCCAACAGCTCATTGACGCGGCCAAGGTTGCCCCGATCCAAGGCTTGCTGGGCAAGGACCATATCGGCCGCGTAGAGATGCGTGCGGGCGAGTTGTTCACCGGCCACAGCGCGCTCACGCAAACGAATCTGTATTCGCTCGGCCCGTGTTGCGCGAACGGCCTGCCACGTGCTCACGAGCGCTCCGAGCACAAGCACCGCGGCCACGACGGCGGCGGCGGCGAAGACGCCCTGGTTCCGCCGGACCAGCTTCTGGAAGCGGTAGAGCGTGCCGGGCCGCCCGGCCAAGACCGGCTCATTGTTCAGGTGCCGCGCAATGTCCTCCGCCAACGCATGCGCCGTCTGATACCGACGCATCCGGTCCTTCTCCATCGCCTTGAGCGTGATCCAGTCCAGATCACCACGCAGGTTACGTCGCAGGGTGGCCGCGTCGCTTTGACAGCACTTGGCCAGCTTGGTGGAGGTCTCCGCATCCAGACTGCTGACCCGAGTACTCGGAGTCTTGGGCTCGGTCTCACGGATGATCTGACGCATCTGCTCCAAACTGCCTCTCCTGAGCGTCGCAGACTCGAAAGGCAAGGTTCCTGTCAACAGTTCGTATAAGAGCACACCCAGTGAATAGATGTCGGAGCGGGTGTCGATATCCTGGTTTGTCATCTCCGCCTGCTCGGGACTGATGTACTCCGGCGTGCCGACCAGTTGCCCCTGCTCGGTCACCAGCGTTCGCTCGATCAATGGCTGATTCAGGGCCTTGGCCACCCCAAAGTCAATCACCTTGGGGATGGCCTGCTCGCCTTGAATACAGACCTGGATGTTCGAGGGCTTGACATCGCGGTGGATGATGCCCTTCTGGTGGGCGTGCTGGATAGCCTCACAGACCTGCACAAACAGCTTGAGACGCTCCTCGATGGTGAGTTTCTGACGGTCGCAGTGCTCGGTGATGGGTACGCCCTTGACGTATTCCATCGCGAAGTACGGCCGGCCCGCTTCCGTCGTGCCGGCATCATACACCTGGGCGACATTGGGATGATCGAGCAAGGCCAGCGCCTGCCGCTCGGCCTCGAAGCGTCGGATGACCTGCGTCGAATCCATGCCCGGCTTGATGATCTTGAGCGCCACCTGGCGTTTCATCGGCTCTTGCTGCTGGGCCAGATAGACGATTCCCATGCCCCCCTCGCCCAGGACGCGCAGGAGCTTGTACCGGCCGATCTGGTCGCCAGGCTGTT
This sequence comes from uncultured Pirellulales bacterium, assembly GCA_964354535.1. Classification (GTDB taxonomy): domain Bacteria; phylum Planctomycetota; class Phycisphaerae; order Sedimentisphaerales; family Anaerobacaceae; genus PLanc-01. Next base: position 618 of record CAYHAJ010000082.1, on the reverse strand, counting down.
CGGGGTTGGCGAGAGAAGCGGTCGTCCGGTTCTCCGTCGCGTCGCTGTCCTGTGTACGTTTCTCTCTGGATGTGGCGGCGGCGGCATCCCCGCAGCTCTCCTGGGCTTGGGCTTCTTCGTGACGGTCCGGCACGGAGCCCTGGGCCTCTGTACCCAGAGATAGGAGTTGATCCAGTTGGTCAGGGTCAAGCCCAAAAAACGATCTCTTGCTCATGTTCGGGCACCCTCAGTGACAGCGATGGCATTCGTTGCGCTCACATCACCATACCATTGGGAAATCACTGGGAATCTCGCGCGATTCTCGGAAAAAACTGCCTGATCTGCTCGAATTCTCCTTCCAGCAGTTCCTCCGACGTGACGGATTCGCGCAGGCGCTGGCGCAGAGCCGCCGCGAAACGCCTCTTGACCGTAACCATCATGTTGGAGGCGGTGTTCGCGTCCTGGATTCCATACTTGGCCACGATCTCTCCAAGTGGCGGAGGAGTGCTTCGGTCCAGGATGGGATCAAGGACACGCTCCCGGAAGACGCACCAGTGCAGGGTCCGACCATCCCGGTGGCAGGTACGCTCCACCTCCTCAAGCACCTGCTCCAGAAGCGCCGAGACCCAGGCATAGTGG
>CAYHAJ010000081.1:0-4434 GCA_964354535.1 uncultured Pirellulales bacterium | reverse complement strand
CGATTGCGGATTGCGGATTGAGGATGGCCTCCGGAATCACAAATGCACCCAGCTTGAGAAAGGGAGCAGAAGATGAACAGGCAGAAACTGGTTCAGATCGTAGGCACCATGATCGCACTCACATGGATGAGCGCCGCACCGGCCCAGGACACCAAGCATCTCGTCCCCGCCGATAAGAACCTGTCGCCGGAGTATGTCCAGCGGTTGTTTCAGCGCGGTGAGCGGGCGGTCTATACCGGCGAGGAGTTGGAGACCATCGGCATGCCGGTCGGCGGCATCGCCACCGGGCAACTGTACCTGCGCGGCGACGGGACACTCGGCCTGTGGCAGATCTTCAACAAGCACATCTTCAGCGGTTATGGCCGGGACAACTATCGCACCTACCGGCCCGATTCGCCCGTCGATTCCGGCTTTGCCCTCGTTCTCGAAACGGGCGACAAAACGGTCGTGCGACCCCTGAACAAAGACTTCGGCCGGGTCGAATTCGCCGGCGAGTATCCCATCGGTCTCGTTCGGTACAAGGCACAGGGCTTGCCCATCGAGATCGAATTAGGGGCGTTTTCGCCCTTCATTCCTCTCAACGCGAAGGACTCCGCCCTGCCGGCGACGATCTTTCACGTCACGCTCAAAAACACGTCGGACGAGGTCCAGCGCGTGGGCGTCCTGGGTTGGCTGGAGAACGCGGTCTGTTTCGACTCGGCCAAAGCCGTACATGCGGTGCGACACAGCCGGATTGTGAGCGACAAAGGACGCACGTTGATCGTTCACACCGCCGAGGAGACGCCGAGAGAGCAGGCCCAAGCTCCCCGGCCCAAGATCGTTTTGGCGGATTTCGAGGGCAATAGCTACGGTGATTGGACCGCCACGGGAGAAGCTTTCGGCAAAGACCCCGCCCACGGGACGCTGCCCACTCAGCAGCAAGTCAGCGGTTTCCTCGGCAAAGGCCTGGTGAATACGTTCCTTAAGGGTGATCGCCCGCAGGGTACGCTCACCTCCCCTGGCTTCGAGGTTTCCCGCAAGTACCTGAACTTCCTCATCGGCGGCGGCAGCCAGGCCAACCAGACCTGCATCAACTTGCTCATCGACGGTAAGGTCGTGCGGACCGCCACCGGTAAGGACAACGAAAAGCTCGAATGGCATTTCTGGAACGTGGAGGACTTACAGGGCAAGACCGCCCGCCTCGAGATCGTCGACCGCCACACCGGCGCGTGGGGGCATATCAACGTCGATCAGATCGAGCTGGCAGACGAGGCCTCTGAAGGTAATCTCGGTCCGTTCGACAAGCTACCAGACTACGGGTCCCTGGTCCTCGCCTTGGCGGATGAGGCGCTCTCCGCCAAAAGCACACGCGACCTCATCGAACCCACGTCAGGGTGGTCCAAACAGCTCCACGCCACCCTGGACGTAACCTACGCGATCACCGAGCGGCGGAGCGAGACGATCACCACCAAGACGGTGAAACTGGCGCCGGGAGCGACGCGGACGTTCACCTTCGTCCTGGCGTGGTTCTTCCCCAACCATCCGCAGGGACACGAGTACAGCTCCCGCTTCGAGGACGCCGCCAAGGTTGCCCATTATGTCCTCGACAACCACGACCGGCTCGCGGGCGACACCAAGAAGTGGCATCAGACCTTCTACGAGGACAGCACCCTGCCCCGCTGGCTCCTGTTCCGGCTGCACTCGACGGCCTCGACGCTGGCGACCGGGACGTGCCAATGGCGGCGGAGCGGCCGGTTCTGGGCCTGGGAAGGCGTCGGCTGCTGCGAAGGGACCTGCACCCACGTCTGGAACTACGCTCACGCGCCCGCGCGCTTGTTCCCCGAACTGGAGCGCAGCGCACGCGAGATGCAGGATTTCGGCGAAGGTTTCGATCCCGACAGCGGTCTCGTCGGCTTCCGGAGCAACCGGGCGTATGCGGCGGACGGCCAGTGCGGCACGATCCTCAAGGCTTACCGCGAGTACCTGTGCGCGCCGGACGATTCGTTCCTGCGGCGCAACTGGCCCCGGATCAAGAAGGCCCTGGAATTCTCGATCAAACAGGACGGCAACGACGATGGTCTGATCGAGAACAGTCAGCACAACACCTACGACATCAATTTCGAGGGGCCGAACACCTTCGTCGGCTCGCTGTACCTGGCCGCCCTCGCCGCCGGGGCGGAGATGGCCCACGACATGGACGATGAAGCCTTCGCGGAACGCTGCGAGAAGATCTTTGCCAGCGGCGTGGACCTCACGATGGACCGGCTCTGGGACGGGGAGTACTTCGTTCAGGTGGTCGATCTGAAGAAGCACCCGAAGTACCAATACGAAAAAGGCTGCCTCTCCGACCAGCTCTTCGGACAAGGCTGGGCGCATCAACTGACCCTCGGCTACATCTATCCGGCCCAGCAGGTACAGCAGGCCCTGCGCTCCATCTGGAAGTACAACTGGGCGCCCGATATCGGCCCCTATAACGAGGCCCATCCGCCGGAACGGTGGTTCGCCCTGGCGGGCGAGCCGGGACTATTCACCTGCACCTGGCCCAAGAGCCCGTACCTGAAAGAGGGCGTGCGCTACCGGGAAGAGATCTGGACGGGCATCGAGTACCAGGTCGCCGGCCACATGGTCTGGGAAAATATGGTCACGGAGGCCCTGGCCATCTGTCACGGCGTCCAGCAGCGCTACAGCCCCGCCAAGCACAACCCGTTCAACGAGATCGAGTGCGGCGACCATTACGCCCGCGGGATGGCCAGTTGGGGCGTCTACACGGCCCTGGCCGGCTTCGAGTACCACGGCCCGCAGGGACACATCGGCTTCGCGCCGCGCCTCACCCCGGAGAACTTCCGCGCTGCCTTCACCGCCGCCGAGGGATGGGGCTCCTTCATTCAGACCCGAACGGCAGATGTCCAGCGCGAGCAGATTGATATCCGCTGGGGCCGGTTGAAGCTCAAGAGCCTGGCGTTCTACGTCCCGCAGGACTGGAAGACGGTGGAGACACACGTCCTGTTGAACGGCGCCTCCATCAACAGCACTCCCGTGGCCCGTGACAGCCGCGTGGGAATCGAGCTCGGCCAGGAGGTCAGCCTGTCGAAGAGCGAGGCCTTGGAGATCGAGATTCGTCCGAAAAGACTGTAGGGTGGGGCTTGCCCCACCAATTCTTCCGACACCATGTTTCCGGTGGGGCAAGCCCCACCCTACACGATGCCACCAGCATCGCCTTGGGGAGTGCACAGGTATGATCCGTGACCTCATCATCAGCAATCGAAGCTGCCGGCGCTTTGACGAGGGGTTTGCCGTCGAGCGACACACCCTGGAAGAATTGGTGGACCTGGCCCGGCTTTCCGCCTCGGCGGCGAACCTGCAGCCGCTCAAGTACCTGCTCTCGTGCGAGCCCCAGACGAATGCGAGTATCTTCCGGCATCTGGCTTGGGCCGCCTATCTGAAGGATTGGGGCGGGCCGGCCCAGGGCGAGCGGCCCAGCGTCTACATCATCATTCTGGGTGACACCGCGATCAGCCACAACTTCGGCTGCGACCACGGCATCGCCGCCCAGAGCATCCTGCTGGCGGCTCGGGAGAAAGGTCTGGCCGGCTGCATGATCGGCTTGATCCAGCGGGAGGAGCTGCGCCAGACACTCGCCATCCCGACCCAATACGAGATCCTGCTGGTCCTCGCCCTTGGCAAGCCGCAGGAGCAAGCGGTCATCGACGAAGTCGGCCCGAACGGCGATATCAAGTACTGGCGGGACAGCAATGGCGTCCACCACGTCCCCAAACGTTCCCTGAAAGAACTGATTGTCGGTTGAATCCGCGTAGGGCGAGTGGCCCCGCTCGCCCCAGGACGTCGTGCGAGGACGCACGACCTACGAAGAGCCAGGCAGATTGGTCTCCTCCTCGGGCTGAGCCTTTTGTCTGCGTCTTGAAGCCTGCCGGAAGTATAATAGAATCACTGCCGAAAAAAGCCTTTGGAGGCATGGGTACCATGACGAATCGCAACCAGGCGTTCACCCTCATCGAGCTGCTCGTGGTCATCGCCATCATCGCTCTGCTGATGGGGATTCTCATCCCCGTCCTGCACAAGGCCCGCGAACAAGGGAAAGACGTCATCTGCCGGAACAACCTGCGGCAAATCGGCATCGGCACGAATCTGTACGCGGAAGACTGGGACCAGCTTGTCCCGCGCGGCTCCGCCGGCCAACGAGCCTGGTACATGCTGTTCATGCCTTTCCTCGCCCAAAAGCCCATCGACAACGACTATCGGACCGTGGAGATCTATCGCTGCCCCAGCTATCCCGACAAGAATCAGACGATTTGCTTCGTCGTGAACGGCTGGGACTTCCGGGATCGCGACGACTGGACCGGCAAGGAGATCATGACTCCTACGCGCCTGAGCAAATGCAACCGCCGGGCCGAGACCCTCTATCTGGTGGACAATGAAAACGGCTCCTGGCGCGCG